>RFGB01000297.1 GCA_003697125.1 Alphaproteobacteria bacterium | reverse complement strand
TCGGGCTCTATCTGGGGGCGCTCGCCGTGCTGGCGCTTGCCGCGACCGGGCTGGCGGCGGCGGCGATGGCCGGGGTGCGGCGCCGCGGCGGGGGGCGGGGTCTCAGCCGGGCAGGCGGCAGCCCCGCTGCTCGATCGCCCGGCCGGGACCGATCAGGGTGAAGCGCAGGCTGTCGCGATCCAGTGCCAGCGGTCCGGTGCCGAGATAGTCCAGCCGCGCGCGCAGCCGCACGAGCCCGGGGCCGCGCTGGATCTCGGGCGCCGCGATCCATAGATCGGGAACCGGCGCCTCGATCGCGGCCATCTCCACCGCCTCGGGCGGACCGTCGAAATGCAGCACCGCCTCCAGCTCGAAGGCATCCGGCCCCGCCGGCGACAGGCGGCATTCGATCGCGCGAAGGCCCGCCTCGCGCGCCGGGACCGGCAGCCGCGCCAGCGCGGCGGCGATCGCCTCCGCATCCGCGCCGCGCGGGGCGCCGGGCGGCAGCACCGCATCCAGCCGCGCCTCGGCGGGGATGCAGATGTCCTCGCACACCCCGAAGCTGGCGGTCAGGCGCAGATGCATCGGCCGGGCCGGGTCGCGCGCCCGCACCCTGAGCGGCAGAAGCGCCCGCCCCGCATAGCCGGCATAGCGGCTCTCGCCCGAGCGGAACACGCGCGGGACCGGCCACAGCACCTCGACATCGGCGACATTGTCCGAATCGGACCAGTCGAATCCGGGCGGGATGCCGAGCTCGCCCGGCGCGCGCCAATAGGTCTTCCAGCCCGGGGCCAGCGACACCGCGAAGCCCAGCAGGCGCTGGCCCGGGGCCTCCTCCCAGCCATCCACCAGGGCACTGCGCACCGGCAGCGCCCGGTCCGAGCCCGAGCGGATCTGGGCCGCAGCCGGGGCGTGGGCGAGCCCCGCCGCGAGGGCGAGCAGGCCAGCCGACCATATCAGGCGAAATCTCCGCATGGCCGGCACAATCGGACATCGGCGCGGCCGAATCCAGCCCCGCCCCGGTCACGATTAGGCGACGCGGTGGCTTGAACGCCGCCCGGCCAGGGCGCACATTGATGACATGGACAGCAAGGTCGCATCGGGATTCCTTGGCAGGCAGCTCTTGATCGCGATGCCCGGCATTGGCGATCCGCGTTTCGAGCACAGCGTCATCCTGATGTGCAGCCATTCCCCCGGCGGCGCGATGGGGATCGTGCTGAACCGTCCCGCGCGCGACCTGTCGGCCGAAGACCTGTTCCGCCAGATCGGCATCCAGCCGGGGCCCGAGGCGCGCCTGCCGCAGATCCTGATGGGCGGCCCGGTCGAACGCGGCCGCGGCTTCGTGCTGCACAGCACCGACTACGCGCTGGCCGACACGCTGCGGGTGACCGAGGAAATCGCCCTGACCGCCAGCCTGGACATCCTGCGCGACCTGGCCCGGGGCAACGGGCCGGAGCGGGCCTTCCTCGCGCTCGGCTATGCCGGCTGGGGGCCGGGCCAGCTCGAGGGCGAGATCCGCGCCAATGGATGGCTGACCTGCCCCGCCGATGCCGAACTGGTGCTGGGTGCCGATCCCGAACCGAAATGGGCCGCGGCGCTGGGCCGGCTGGGGATCGAACCGACCATGCTGTCGCGCGCGGGCGGCATGGCCTGACGGCGCGGCCGCCGGGCGCGGCCGGTCGTCCGTCAGTCGCCCGGATCAAGACTGCGGGGCATCGCCCCGCCAAGGGGCGCCAGCACCATCACCGTCGGCCGGCGCGGCAGCGTGTCCAGCGAGACGACCAGCTCGGGCACGGGTTCCTCGATCACCGCGAAATCGTCACGCATCCCGGCAAGGAAGGCGCGAAGGTTCGCCGCGCCGAACCAGTGCATCGGCAGCACCAGCCGGGCCTTCAGCCGCTTCATCACCCGGATCATCGCCGCCTGCTCCATGGTATAGCCGCCATCCACCGGCACCATCACCACATCGACCCGGCCGATCCGGGCATACTGGGCATCGGAGGGTTCGTGGTGCAGATGCCCCAGATGCGCCAGGCACAGGCCCGCCGATTCGAAGATGAAGATCGAGTTGGCATCCGCCTCGCGCCCCGACCAGCCGCGGATGTCGGTGGTGACGTTGCGGATCAGCACGTCGCCGACCTCGAGATGGTGATCGGCCGGATCCTCCGGCCCCGCGCCCCAGCCGCGCAGCACATGGCCGATCGCGGGATCCGGGTCGGGGGTGAAATGCGAGATGTGCGCGCGGTTCATCGTCACCACGTCGGGCGTCACCCCGGGGCCGGCGAAGCCCGCGTAATCGGTGGCGATCCGCACCCCGCCCGCGGTCTCGATCAGGAAGGTGGCATGGCCCACGAAGCGGATGCGCAGGCTGCCCGCGGGCACCGGCGCATCGTCCAGCGCCGCGGGCATGATCCGTTCGGGCGCGGCGCTCAGCGCCACGCAATGGCCGGGCTGCACCTGCGCGGAGGCCGCGGCCGCGGGCAAGAGCGCGAGGATGAACGCGGCAAGGCGCATGGCGGCACGGCCCCGGTTGGCATGGCGATGCGCGGGGAATTCTAGCCCCCTGACGCGCGCCGGGTCCAGTCACTGCATGGTGAGGCGGCTCAGACCAGCCGCGCCAGCGCGGCGATGAAGCGGTCGACATCCCCCGCCTCGACCCACAGATGCGGTGTCACCCGCAGCATGTCGCCGCGGACCGACACATGCACCCCTTCGCCGGCCAGCGCCCGGGCGAGATCGGCCCGCGCCGGCCCGGGCAGCCGCAGGCCCAGGAAATGGCCCGCGCGCCGCGCCTCGGGCAGCGCGGCGAGCCCCAGCCCGGCGGCGCGCGCCGCGATCTGGGCATTGCGCGCCGCCAGCGTGGCGGCGATCGCATCCACCCCCCATTCGCGGATGCGGCGCATCGCGGCGATCGCCGCCGGCAACAGCGCGAAATTCGCCACCTCGCCCATGTCGAAGCGCCGCGCCCCGGGGCGGTAGAATTCCGACGGGCGGACGAGGCGCGCGAAATCCTCCGACCCCGCGCGGTTCATCCAGCCCTCCTCCAGCGGGCGGCCGTCGCGGTGGCGCGCGGCGACATGCAGGAAGCCGAGGCTGTAGGGGCCGAGCAGCCACTTGTAGGTGGCGGCGACGGCGAAATCGGGATCGATGCGGCCCAGATCCACCGGCATCGCGCCGGCCGACTGGGTCAGATCCAGCACCAGCGCCGCACCGGCCGCGCGCACCGCCGGGGCGAGGCGCTCGAGATCGACCCTCGCGCCATCGGTCCAGCGGCACTGGGCGCAGGCGACGATCGCGCAGCGCTCGTCGATGGCGGCGAGAAAGGCCTCGGTCAGGTCGGGCCCGTCCACGGCCAGAAGCTCGGCGCCCCGGCGCCGTGCCAGCGCCGCCCATGCGTGGCGGTTGGAGGGGAACTGATCGGCGGCGACCAGGATGCGCTGGCCGGGCTTCAGCGGCAGGTTTGCCGCGGCGGTGGCGATGCCATAGCTGGCCGCGGGCACGATGGCGACCCCTTCGGCATCGCCCCCCACCAGCCCGGCGAACAGGGCGCGCGCCTCCTCGGGCGGATCGAAGAAGTCGCCCCCGCCGATCGTCCATGGCCGCGCCTTGCGCGCCAGGCCCGCCTGACCCGCGGCCAGCACCTCGTGCATCAGCGGCGACATGTAGGCGCAGTTGAGATAGGCGACGTCGGGCGGGATGTCGAACAGATGCCGCTGGCTGGGGATCACCCTGTCACCTCGCATCGGTCGCGCCGCGCCGGTCGTGGCGCAGGCAGGCGTAGAGCACATGGTTCCGCCAGCGGCCGTCGATCTGCAGATAGGCCTGCGCCACCCCCTCATACTTGAAGCCGACCCGCTCCAGAAGCCCCCGGCTCGCGCGGTTCTCGGGCAGGCAGGCGGCCTCGATCCGGCTGAGCCCCATCTGCGTGAAGGCGTGGTGGACCAGCGCGGTCAGCGCCTCGGTCATGTAGCCCTGCCGTGCATGCGCGGCGCCGATCCAGTATCCGACCGAGGCGGCCTGTGCCGGGCCGCGGCGGATATTGTCGAGCGTGATGGCGCCGAGCAGCGCGTCATCGGCGCGGCGGAACAGGAACAGGGGCAGGGCGCGGTCGCTGGCGATGGCGCTGCGCGCCCAGGCGACGCGGTGGCGGAAGGCGGCGGGGCTGAGATGGTCGGGCGCCCAGGCCGGTTCCCAGGCGCGCAGGAAGTCACGCCCCTCCTGCCGCAGCCGCGCCCAGGCGGGATGGTCGCGCCGCTCGGGCGGGCGCAGATACATCCGCTCGGTCTCGATCCGGACCGCAGGACGTCGCGCCAGCCCGAACATCGCCGCCGGGTCAGGCCGCGAGGCGGCCGGTCAGGGCGGCGAGGTCCGGCGCCCCGGCCACCGGGCCATAGAGCGCCATCGCCGCGGGCCGGCGCATCAGCCAGGCGCCGAAGGCGCGGGCGCGGGCCGCGTCCACCTCCTCGATCCGCGCCACGGTCTCCTCGGGCGGCGGCACCCGTCCCCAGATCGCCAGCATCCGCGCCAGCCGCTCGCAGCGCGCCGAGGGCGATTCGAGTCCCATCAGCAGCCCGGCCTTCAGCTGGGCACGCGCCCGCGCCACCTCGCCCTCGCCCAGCGAATCGGCGGCGCGGCGCATCTCCTCGATGGTGACGGTGACCAGCTCGGCCAGATCCTCGCCGGAGGTGCCGGCATAGATCGTCAGATTGCCGGTATCCTCATAGGCGGCCGCCTGGGCGTGGATGCTGTAGCACAGGCCGCGGCGTTCGCGGATTTCCTGGAACAGGCGCGAGGACATGCCCCCCCCCAGCGCGGTGGCGAAGACCTGCGCGGCATGGGCATCCTCGTCCCGCGCCGCCGGGGCCTCCAGCGCGATGGCCAGATGGGCCTGCTCCAGCCCCTTCTCGACCCGCCGCTCGCCCCCCACGAAGCGCGCGGGCGCGACCGGCGCCGCGCCGCCCGGGGCGAGACGGCCGAACAGATCCTCGGCAAGGCGCAGGATCGCGTCGTGGTCAATGCCGCCCGCAGCGGCCAGGATCATGCGCTCGGGGGTGTAGAAGCGGCCGGTGAAGGCGAGGAGATCCGCGCGGCCGATCCGGCGGACGCTTTCGGCCGGACCCAGGATCGGCCGCCCGAAGGGCTGGTCGGGGTAGCTCACCTCCTGCAGCCAGTCGAAGATCACGTCGTCGGGGGTGTCGAGCACCTGCCCGATCTCCTGCAGGATGACGCCGCGCTCGACCTCGATGTCGTCCGGGGCGAAGAGCGGATCGAGCACGATGTCGGCGATCAGGTCGACGGCCCGCGCCACATCCTCGGACAGGATGCGGGCGTAATAGGCGGTGGCCTCCTTCGAGGTGTAGGCGTTAAGATAGCCGCCCACCTCCTCGATCTCCTCGGCGATGCGGGCGGCGCTGCGATGGCGGGTGCCCTTGAAGGCCATGTGTTCGAGGAAATGCGCCACCCCCGCCTGCCGGTCGGGTTCATGGCGGGCGCCTGCCAGCACCCACAGACCGACCGTGGCCGAGGCGAGGCCCGGCATGTCCTCGGTGACGACGCGCAGCCCGTTGGGCAGGGCATGGGTGCAGACGGTCACGAGCGGTTCTCCAGGATGAAGGCCTCGATGGCGTCGCGGTCGGCGGGCAGAACGGCAACCCGCTCGGGCGCCTGCATGATGTGGGCCAGCCGCGCCGGCAGCGCCGGGCGCAGGCCGCAGGCCGCCTCGACCGCGTCGGGGAACTTGGCGGGATGCGCGGTGGCCAGCGTCACCATCGGCGTCGCGCGGTCGCCGCGGCGCAGGCGCGCGGCGTGCAGGCCGACCGCGGTATGGGGGCAGACCAGAAGCCCGGTCGCGGCCAGCGTGTCGCGGATCGCGGCGCGGGTCTCGTCCTCGTCGGCGCGGGAGCTGTCGAAGCCCGCCCGCAGCCGCGCCAGCGCGGTGCCGTCCAGGCTGAAGCCCCCCTGCGCGCGCAGCGCCTCCATCAGCGCCGCGGTGCGCGCGCCGTCATTGTCGCAAAGCTCGAACAGCAGGCGTTCGAAGTTCGAGCTGACCTCGATGTCCATCGACGGGCTGATGGTGGGCCGGACCCCGGCGCGGCGATGTTCGCCGGTGGCCAGCGTCCGGTGCAGGATGTCGTTGCGGTTGGTGGCGATCACCAGCCGCTCCACCGGCAGGCCGATGCGCCGGGCGACATGGCCCGCGAAGATGTCGCCGAAGTTTCCGGTGGGCACCGAGAAGGCGACGCGCCGGTGCGGCGCGCCGAGGCTGACCGCCGCGGTGACGTAATAGACCGTCTGCGCCAGCACCCGCGCCCAGTTGATCGAGTTGATCGCCGCCAGACCGACGCGGTCGCGGAAGGATTCATGGGCGAACATCGCCTTGACCAGATCCTGGCAGGCGTCGAAATCGCCCTCGACGGCGATGGCATGCACGTTCGCCTCGGCCGGGGTGGTCATCTGGCGGCGCTGAACCTCGCTGATCCGCCCATGGGGATACAGGATGAACACATCCGCCCTTGCGCTGCCGCGAAAGGCCTCGATCGCCGCCGATCCGGTATCGCCCGAGGTGGCGCCGACGATGGTCACCCGCGCCCCGCGCCGTTCCAGTGCCAGGTCGAACAGCCGCGCCACCAGCTGCAGCGCGACATCCTTGAAGGCGAGCGTCGGGCCGTGATGCAGTTCCAAAAGCCAGTCATTGGCCCCGATCTGCACCAGCGGGCAGCGCGCGACATGGCCGAAGCCGGCATAGGCGCGGGCGATGGCGTCGCGGAACTCGGCCTCGGTGAAGACCCCGCCAAGGAAGGGCCACATCACCCGGAAGGCCGTCTCCTCATAGCCGAGCCCGGCCAGGGCGGCGATGTCCGCGCCGCTCAGCACGGGCCAGGTTTCCGGGACATACAGCCCGCCGTCGCGGGCGAGCCCGGCCAGCATCGCCTCGTCGAAGGCAAGCTTCGGCGCGCGGCCGCGTGTCGAGACATAGAGCATGGAACCACCTCCGCAGGGGCCGATCCGCACCGCCTCCTATCCCCGGGGCGGGCCGGATTCCACCCCCCTGTCGCCCCCGCGCAGGACGAACCAGACGGTCATGGCGGCCCATGCCGCGGCCAGCCCGAACCAGGTCAGCGCGTATTCCAGATGATCGTTCGGGATGTTGACCGTGACCGGCACCGGAAGGATCGCGTCGCCGGTCTCCGAGGCGGCGACCACCAGCACCGGTTCGGTGCCGAGCTGGCGGGCCATCGCCGCGACATCGCGGGCGAACCAGATGTTGCGCGCGAGATTCGGCTCGGGCGTCCAGCTGCCGGTCTCGTCGGGCCACAGCAGGTTGCCGTTCAGCGTCACCGCGCCACCCGGCCGCGGACGGTCGCGATCGGCTTCGGGGATGAAGCCGCGGTCGACCAGGATGCGCCGGCCATCCTCCAGCGTCATCGGCTGGATCACCCGGAAGCCCGGGCCATGGGGCGGCAGCGAGGTCAGCACGCGGATCTCGCCCCCGCCGATCACGCCGCGCAGCGTGACGCGGCGGTATTCGTCGCGCGACTCCTCGGGGCGGGCGGGAAGCGCCGCGACCGGCGCCGCCATCCGCGCGGCGATCTCGGCCAGGATGCCTTCCTTCCATGCGAGGCGGCGCAGCTGCCAAAACCCCAGCGCCAGCAGCACCGACAGGCCGGCGACCCCGATCACCGCCACGAAGGCCAGCCGCCGCATCCGCCCGGAGGCGCGGCCGGCCGCGGCGCGCGGCGCCCCGGCGCCGGGCGCGCCGCCGGTCTCGCCGGTCACGAGCCCCAGATGTAGAT
>RFGB01000296.1 GCA_003697125.1 Alphaproteobacteria bacterium | reverse complement strand
GACGGCGAATGACGGGACCAGCAGGTTGACGATGCTGGCCACCAGCACCGCCGCGCCCACCACGATGCCGATGGTGTTGAAGATCGTCGAGGCCATGGCGGCCACCACCGCGGGCGGCGGCGCGTCCTCGGGCCGCCCCGGCTGAATGAGCATTTACAATGCCGATTAAACGCATTAGCCTGCGAGTCACTCGGGCATATCCACGAGGCCGGCCGCCATGCATCCCGTCGTCCCGGAATCCCCGATCGCTTCCGCCCGGCCCCGGGGCGACCGCCCCGGGGTCCGGCGGTGCCGCCGGGCTGCGCGCCCACTCCGCTCCGGCCCGGATGCCGCGCCGGGTGACCGGTGCGGGAAAGCTGCGGACGCACAGGGCGAAGGCCATCCGGTTTCCCGCGATGCGTGCGGATCTTCGCGACCGCGCGCGGCCCGGGAAGGCGGTGCCGTTCCCGCCCGTCAGGGAGGCCGCGCCATGGCCGAGATGAAACTTCCCGGGGCCACGCGCGAGCTGGCCGAACTGCGCCGCCGCCTCGCGCCCGAAGCCGAGGCCGCCTTCCGCGCCTTCTCCCGCGCGGTGTTCGCCGAAGGCGCGCTCGATGCCCGCACCAAGCAGCTGATCGCGGTGGCGGTGGCCCATGTCACGCAATGCCCCTGGTGCATCGAGGGCCATGTGAAGGCGGCGCGCAAGGCGGGGGCCAGCCCCGAGCAGATCATGGAGGCGATCTGGGTCGCCGCCGAGATGCGCGCGGGCGCCGCCTTCGCCCATTCGCTCAAGACGCTCGACCTGCTCGCCGCCGGGGAGGACGGCAAGACGTGAAGGCGCCGCAGCAGCGCATCCGCCTCGCCCGCGCCCATCGCCTGCGCGCGGCTGCGCCGGGCGAGGGCGCGCGGGTGCTGGTCGACAGGCTCTGGCCCCGGGGGATCGCGAAGGCCGATCTGGCGCTGGATCTCTGGGCGAGGGATGCCGCGCCCAGCGACGGGCTGCGCCGCTGGTTCGGCCACGACCCCGCGCGCTGGGCGGAATTCGTCCGCCGCTACCGCGCGGAGCTTGCGGCACGGCCCGAAGCGGTGGCGGACCTGCTGGCGCTGTGCCGCAGGGGGCCGGTGACGCTGATCTTTGCCGCCCGCGACGAGGCGCACAACAATGCGGTGGCGCTGCGCGACTGGCTCCTCGAACGGCTGGCGGAAGAGGGGGGAGGGGGATGAGCGATCCCGATGACGCCCCGCGCGGCTATGCCTCGCCGCCCTGCCTGGCGCATGAGCTCGACCCGGCCTGGTTCGACCCGCTGGGGGTTGACCCCCGGCAGGCCCACGACGTGGCGCGCTGGCGCCGGGCCGAACGCGCGCGGCTGCTGGCCGCGCGCCGGGCGCTTTCCGTGGCCGAGCGCGAGCGCATCACGCAGGCGCTGGCCGGGCACCTCTCGCGGCTTCTGGCGGAGCGGTTCGGCGCGCTCGAGGGCCGGGTGATCTCGGGCTACTGGCCGATCAGGGGCGAGCCGGACCTGCGCCCGCTGATGACGGAATGGCTCCGGGCGGGGGCCATTGTCGCCCTGCCGGTGGTGGAGGAGAAGGCCGCGCCGCTGGTCTTCCGCCGCTGGACGCCCGGGATGCGGATGCTGCGCGGCGACTGGAACATCCCGGTGCCGCCGCCCGAGGCGGAGCGGCTCCTGCCGCAGATCGCGCTCGCACCGCTGGTCGGCTGGGCAATCGACGAGGGCGGAAGCTGCTGGCGGCTCGGCCATGGCGGGGGCTATTTCGACCGCACGCTGGCCGCGCTCTCTCCGCGGCCCTTCACCATCGGGGTGGGGCTGGCCGCGGCGCGGCTGGCCACGATCTATCCCCAGCCGCATGACGTGCCCCTCAATGCCATCGTGACCGAGGCGGGGATCGAGGGAGGCATGCCATGACCACATCCGCCGAGCGCATCCGCGCCTGGAATGGCCCCGCGATCCTCAGCTTCGGCTTCCGCCCGTTCTTCCTGCTGGCCGGGCTCTGGGCGGCGGCGGCGATGGCCCTGTGGATCGCGATGCTCGCGGGCTGGGCCGGCCCGCCCACGGCCTTCGATCCCATCGCCTGGCACGCGCATGAGTTCCTGTTCGGCTTTCTCTCGGCGGTGATGGCGGGGTTCCTGCTGACCGCGGTGCCGAACTGGACCGGGCGGCTGCCGATCACCGGCTGGCCGCTGGCGGGTCTGGCGGCGCTGTGGCTTCTGGGCCGCGCGGCGGTGGCGGTCTCGGCGCATCTGCCGGCGCTGGTCGTGGCGGCGGCCGATCTGGGCTTTCTGGGGGTGCTGGCGGGCGTTCTGGCGCGCGAGATCGTGGCGGGGCGCAACTGGCGCAACCTGCCCGTGCTGGGGCTGCTTGTGGTCTTTGTCTTCGGCAACGCGCTGTTTCACTGGCAGGCGGCAGCGGGCGGCGCCCCGGCGCAGGGGCCGGGGCTCAGGCTCGCGCTGTCCGCGGCGGTGATGCTGGTCGCGCTGATCGGCGGGCGGATCGTGCCCTCCTTCACCCGCAACTGGCTCGCGCAGCGCGGCGAGACGCGGCTGCCGGTGCCGCCGATGCAGCGCTTCGACAAGGCGGCGCTGGCGCTCATGGGCGTGGCGCTGGCCGCATGGATCGCGGCGCCCGACCACTGGCTGACCGGCGCGGCGCTGCTGGCGGCCGGGGCGCTGCACCTCCTGCGGCTCGGGCGCTGGCGCGGGGGGCTGACCTGGGCCGAGCCGCTGGTGACGGTGCTGCACGGGGGCTACCTCTTCTTGCCGCTGGGCGCGCTCGGGCTGGGGGCCGAGATCCTCTCACCCGGCACCTTCGGCATGGCCGCGGCGCAGCATCTGTGGATGGCCGGCGCCATCGGGCTGATGACGCTGGCGGTGATGACGCGCGCGGCGCTTGGCCATTCCGGGCGGCCGCTCCACGCCACCGCGCCGATCGCCGGGCTCTACCTTCTGCTGGTGGTGTCGGTTCTCGCCCGTCTTCTGGCCGGGGCGCTTCCGGGAGAGGTCTGGGCGCTGCATCTCTCGGCCGCGGCCTGGATCGCCGCCTGGGGCGGGTTCTCGGCGATCTACTGGCCGATCCTCACCCGCCCGAAGGCGGCGCCGAAACGGGTGTCGGGCGGCAAGGGCCGGGCGATGGCCGACCCGGGCGGATAGGGCGCGGTCCGGGCGGTGCGCCTGTGCATCCACGCCGTCCTGGCGCGGCGGGCGCGCGCGGACCCGTCGCGCCATGTCGCGGCGGGCCGGAGGTGGGCGGAGCCCGGGGATGCGGTGGCCCGGCCGGGCGCATCCGGCGCGCGGCACCGCCTTGCGTGGTGAGCGGCGTGGTGAGCGGGGAGGGGATCGAACCCTCGACCAGCTGATTAAAAGTCAGCTGCTCTACCACTGAGCTACCCGCCCGCCCGGACCGCAGGGGCCGGCGCGGACCCTAGGCAGCGGCCCGCCCCCGGTCAAGCGGATTTGACCGTCGCCGGGGGGCTTCCGCCGGTCGGGCGGGCAGGGCATCAAGGCGGGGTTGACGAGCCGGAGGAGACATGGAGCGCGATCTGTTCGAAAAGGGCCTCGAGCGGCGCAAGGCGGTGCTGGGGGCCGAATATGTCCAGCGCAACCTCGATGCCGCCGATGCGCTGGACCGGCCCTTCCAGGAGGCGATGACCGCATGGTGCTGGGGCTTCGGCTGGGGCGACGATGCCATCGACCCCAAGACCCGCAGCCTGATGAACCTGGCCATGCTGGGGGTGCTGGGGCGGATGCAGGAATGGCAGACCCATCTGCGCGGGGCGATCACCAATGGCGCCTCGCTGGCGGAGATCCGCGCCGCGATCCATGCGGTGGCGATCTATGGCGGGGTGCCCTGCGGGGTGGAGTGCTTCCGCGCCGCGCGCCCGATCCTGCGCGAGGCGGGGCTGCTGTAGGGCTTGCGGGGGGCGTGCGGCGGTGAGAACATACCGCGAACATGCCGGTGATCGATGCGATTCCCACCGCCCGGCAGGCGCCCGGGCCGACGCTGCTGCCCGGGCTGGCCCTGGCCCCGGGGCGGGTGCATGAGCTGTGCGGCCCGTCCCGCCGGGCGCTGGCCCTGCTGGTCGCCGCGCGCCTGTCGGGGCCGGTGCTGTGGATCCTGCCCACCCATGCGCCCGAATGGCCCCATGCCGACGGGCTCGCCCCCTGGTTCGACCCCGCCCGGCTGGTGATCGCCGCCCCCCGCCAGCCGCGCGACATGCTGTGGTGCATGGAGGAGGCGCTGCGTTCGGGCGCCTGTCCCCTGGTGCTGGCCGAGCTGCCCGCCCCCCCGGGG
>RFGB01000295.1 GCA_003697125.1 Alphaproteobacteria bacterium | reverse complement strand
GTCAGGGGCTGGGCGGGTCCGGTGGCGGACATGGGGCGGGCTCTCCAGTGGCTGACGCCGTGGCCGGTGTTAGCCGAGCGCGCGCGCGCCGTCCACCGCCCCCGGCAGGCCGCCTCAGATGCGCTGCCAGACCAGATAGTGCGGCCGGCGCCCCTCGCGCAGCGCCTTGGCCTCGTAGCGGGTGCGGTGCCAGTCCTCCCACGGCCGGGCGATGTCGCGGGGCACGGGGCGGAACTCGGGCCGGTCCGACATCTGCGCCTCGGCATGGGCGACATAGCCGGGAATGTCGGTGGCCAGATGGAACAGCCCCCCCGGGGCCAGGGCGCGGGCCAGAAGACCGATGCCCTCGGGGTTGACGAATCGCCGCCGGGCATGGCGCGCCTTCGGCCAGGGATCGGGATAGAGCAGGAAGATCCGCGCCACGCCGCCCGCGGGCAGGCGGGCCAGCATCTCGTGCGCGTCGCCGTGATGGATGCGCACATTGCCAAGGCCCGCGCGTTCCAAATGCGACAGGCATGAGGCGACGCCGTTGACGAAATGCTCGGCCCCGATCAGCCCCACGCCGGGATTGGCCGCGGCCAGGGCCAGAAGATGCTCGCCCGCGCCGAAGCCGATCTCGACCCAGAGCGGGCGGTCGTCGCCGAACTGCCCGCGCGCCGAGAGCGGGCCGTCGGGCAGCGCGACGCGGGGCAGGAACTCCTCAAGCATCTGCCGCTGGCGCGCGCGCAGCGGCTTGCCCTTGTGCCGGCCCCAGATCCTGCGCCGCGGCGCGGTGGCGTCCGCGGCCCTGGTCACACCGCCGACTTCAGCGCATCGACGAGGTCGAGCCTCTCCCACGAGAAGCCGCCATCGGGCTCGGGCGCGCGGCCAAAATGGCCATAGGCGGCGGTGCGCTGGTAGATCGGGCGGTTCAGGCCAAGCCGCTCGCGGATGCCGCGCGGGCTCAGATCCATCACCTCGCGCACCGCCTTCTCGATCCGCTCCTCGGGCACCGTGCCGGTGCCGAAGGTGTTGACATAGATCGACAGCGGCTGCGAGACGCCGATCGCGTAGGACAGCTGCAGCACGCAGCGCGTGGCCAGCCCGGCGGCGACGATGTTCTTGGCCAGGTAGCGCGCGGCATAGGCGGCCGAGCGGTCGACCTTGGTGGGATCCTTGCCCGAGAAGGCGCCGCCGCCATGGGGTGCGGCGCCGCCATAGGTATCGACGATGATCTTGCGCCCGGTCAGGCCGGCATCGCCGTCGGGTCCGCCGATGACGAACTTGCCGGTGGGGTTGACGTGCCAGACGGTATCGCGGGTGACCCAGCCCTCGGGCAGGACATCGATCACATGGGGTTCGATGATCGCGCGGACATCGTCCGAGGTCAGGGTCTCGTCCAGATGCTGGGTCGAGACGACGATGCAGCTGGCCTCGACCGGGCGGCCATCGACATAGCGCAGCGTCAGCTGCGACTTGGCGTCGGGGCCGAGCCGCGGCTCCCGTCCCGACTTGCGCAGCTCGGACAGCCGGCGCAGGATCGCATGCGCATAATGGATCGGGGCGGGCATCAGCTCGGGCGTCTCGTCCACCGCATAGCCGAACATGATGCCCTGGTCGCCGGCGCCCTCGTCCTTGTTCTCCGCGCTGTCGACACCGCGGGCGATGTCTGCCGACTGGGCGTGCAGATGCGTCTCGACCCGCATGTTGGCCCAGTGGAAGCCCTTCTGCTCATAGCCGATGTCGCGGACGCATTCGCGCGCGATCTCCTCGACGCGCTGCAGCACGCTGGCCGGGCCGCGCACCTCGCCGCCGATCACCACCAGATCGGTGGTGGCGAAGGTCTCGCAGGCGACGCGGGCATGGGGATCCTCGGTCAGATAGGCATCGAGGACCGCGTCCGAGATCCGGTCGCAGACCTTGTCCGGGTGGCCTTCGGAAACGCTTTCCGAGGTGAAGAAGAAATCCTTGCGCACCATCTCGGCCCTCCGCGCAGCTTGCAGGCGGGTTCTTCTATGGACTGGCCGGGCGAAGGTCAATGCGCCCGCTCCACCCGCTCAGGACCGCTCGCCGCCGCCCTCCGCCGCCGGCTCGGCGCCCAGGGTGCGCACCAGCTCGACGATGCGCCGGCGGGTGGCGGCGTCCCTGATCTGGGCGAAATGGGTGATCAGGGCAAGACCCTCGGCGCTGTTCAGGCATTCCATGACCGCGTCGCGCCCGCTCAGGTCGAAACTGCGCGACGGGCCGGTCTCGGGCAGGTCCTCGAAGAAATACTGCACGCTGACCCCCAGCGCCCGGGCGATGTCGTAGAGCCGGCTGGCGCCGATCCGGTTCACGCCCTTCTCGTATTTCTGGATCTGCTGGAAGGTGAGCCCGAGCTCGTTGCCGAGCTTCTCCTGGCTCATTCCGATCATCATGCGGCGCATCTTCAGACGCCGGCCGACATGAACGTCGACGGGATTGGGATCATTCACCATCACGGCAACACCTCACGCACGCTCTGCGGGACGACATGTCCCGAACACCAACGCAACCGGGGCATCACACAACCGCCCCTCGCATCCACCACGCTACCCTTCCCGACAGGGGAGTCAACTTTGACTAGTGTTTTTCGTTAATGCACGCGACGCGATTCCCCTTCCGAACGTGATGCAGGTCACTGAGAAGACGAGGATCAGCCCGATCCAGGGGGCATCGCCGGTCAGCGCATAGGGGGTCGGCGGCAGCGGCGCGGGCAGCACGGCATCGACATGGCCCCTGGCCAGCAGCGGCAGGGCCACCACCATCCGGCCCATCGGGTCGATCAGGGCCGAGATCCCGGTATTGGCGGCGCGCGCCAGCGGCAGCCCCTGTTCGATCGCGCGCATCCTTGCCTGGGCGAGGTGCTGCCACGGCCCGGCCGAGGTTCCGAACCAGGCGTCATTGGTCAGCTGCACCAGCCAGTCGGGGCGCCGCCCGGCCCGCATGCCCTGGGGAAAGATCGCCTCGTAGCAGATCAGCGGCAGGAAGGGGGGAATGCCGGCCGCCGCGATCACCCGCGGCCCGTCCCCGGGCGAGAAGCTTCCCCCGGTCAGCCCGGACAGGCCAAGCCGCTCGAACAGCGCCGGCAGCGGCAGGAATTCCCCGAAGGGCACCAGCCGATACTTGTCATAGCGCGCGGCCACCGACGAATCGGGCGCGATCACGAACAGCGCGTTGAACCATCGCCCCCCCTCGCGGCGATTCGCCCCCAGGATCACCGGCACCCCGGCGGTGCCGGCGATGTCGCGGCGCAGCGCGGGATCCTCGTCGGGCAGCCAGGGGACCGCCGATTCCGACCAGATCACCGCATCCGGTCGCGGCGGGGCGGCGCTCTCGTCCAGATGGACGCGGTAGAACACCGGAATCATCTCGGGGCGCCACTTGTCGCGCTGGGCGGCATTGGGCTGGACGATGCGGATGGTGAACCCGTCCGCACGCTGCGGCGCGGGCGCGGCCAGCCGCGCCGCGCCCCACAGCCAGCCCGCCGCCGCCACCAGCGCCGCGGCCAGCGGGGCCAGGCGGGCCATCCGCCCCCGCCCCAGCACCGCAAGCGCGAGGCATGCCCCGCCGAGCAGGGTCAGAAAGCCCAGCATGTGCGGCCCGAACAGCGCCGCGGTCTGGGCGAGCGGGGTCTCCGCCCACACATAGCCCGGCAGCGCCCATGGAAACCCGGTCAGGACATGGGCGCGGGCGAATTCCGACAGCGTCCACAGCCCGGCCAGCAGGAGCGCGGCCGCCCCCGGCGCCAGCCGCGCGCGCGCCGCCAGCCAGAAGGGCAGCCCCCAGAACAGCGACAGCCCCGCGGCGAGGAAGCCCAGCGCGAAGGGCGCCATCCAGCCATGGCGGGCGATGTCGACCAGGAAGGCCTCGACCACCCAGTGAAGCCCGGCGGCGAAGAAGGCGAAGCCGGCGAGCAGCCCGATCCGCGCCGCCGCCCCCGGCGACGGGGCCCGCGCCAGCAGCCAGCACAGCACCGCCACCGCCAGCGGCGCCAGCGGCCACAGCGACAGCGGCGGCTGGGCCAGCGCCAGGCCGATCCCGGCGGCCAGCGCGATGGCGGAGCGGGCGGCCCGACCGGGGGGCGCCAAGGGCTATTCCGCAGCCCGGCCCAGGGCCATCGGCCCCTTCAGCCGCACCCGCAGCCGCTTGATGCGCCGCGCATCGGCGTCGACCACCTCGAATTCATGGCCGTCGGGGTGGCGGATCACCTCGCCGCGTTCGGGAATGCGGCCGGTCAGCAGGAAGACCAGCCCGCCCAGGGTGTCGATTTCCTCGTCCACGTCAGGCGGGCGCAGCGAGACCCCGGTCGCCGCCTCGAAATCGGCCAGCTCGGCCCGGGCATGGGTCAGCCAGACCCCCGGCGCCTCCTGCCGCCAGGGCACCGGATCGGCGGTGTCGTGCTCGTCCTCGATCTCGCCCACGATCTGCTCCACGAGATCCTCGAAGGTCACCAGCCCGTCAACCCCGCCATATTCGTCGATCACCAGCGCCATGTGGCAGCGTTCGCGCTGCATCTTCTGCAGCAGCGCGATCAGCGGCATCGAGGCCGGCACGTAGAGCATCGGCCGGATCAGGCTGCGCAGGTCCATGTTCTCCAGCCCGTTGCCGAAGCCGTGCTTCAGGGCCAGATCCTTGAAATGGACGAAGCCCAGCGGATCGTCGAGCGTCTCGTGATAGACCGGCAGACGGGTCAGCGTGGTTTCCCGGAACACCGCGACCAGCGCGTGGGGATCGATGTCGTCGGGCACGGCGACGATGTCGGCGCGGGGGATGGCCACGTCGTCGACGCGCTTGCGACGCATCTCGCGCAGGTTGATGACGATCTGCCCGGTGGGGTTGCCGCCGCCCTCGGGCGGCGCCGGCTCCTCCGGTTCCTCATGGCGGCGGAACAGCCAAGACAGGAATCCGGGACTTTGCCCCTCCTCTCCGGGCGCCTGCCCGGAGGTCTCGGACCGGTCTCCGCCCCGGGCAGTCTCGGGCGGGCCGGCAGGTCGATGGTTCATGTCTCCAGCCTGAAAGGCGACCCGTCCTGCGGGTCCGTCTCGGAATATGGGTCGCGAAGTCCCATGCTGACAAGGGTTTCCGTCTCGATCCCCTCCATCAGCGCGGCATCGCGCGCATCCAGATGGTCATAGCCCAGAAGATGCAGCGTGGCGTGCAGCACGAGATGCAGCACGTGATCGCGCAGGGAAAGGCCGGCCGCGGCGGCCTCGGCGGCCACCGTCTCCCAGGCGATCGCGACATCGCCCAGCGAATCACCCTCGGGACCGGGGG
>RFGB01000294.1 GCA_003697125.1 Alphaproteobacteria bacterium | reverse complement strand
GTTTCAGCCGCGCTTGGCAAAGCCTGGAGGTTCCGCCGATGACCTATGCCCCGCCGCTCGACGATCTGGCCGCCGCCATGGCCGCCATCGGCGCCGACCGTCTGGCCGGGACGGAGCGCTTCGCGGAAGCTTCGGCCGAGACGGTCGCCGCCGTTCTTGCCGAGGCCGGACGGCTGGCGGCCGAACGGCTTGCCCCGCTGCAGCGGGTGGGGGATCTGAACCCCGCGCGGCTGGAGAACGGCGTGGTGCGCACCAGCCCCGGCTTCGCCGAGGCCTATCGCGCCATCGCCGAGGGCGGCTGGATCGGCATCAGCGCCGACCCCGCCCATGGCGGCATGGGGCTGCCGCTGACGGTGGGCTCGGCGGTGTCGGAGATGATGTCCTCGGCCTGCATGGCGCTGTGGCTGAACCCGCTGCTGACCCAGGGCCAGATCGAGGCGCTGGAGGCCCACGCCCCCGACTGGATCCGCGCGGTCTGCCTGCCGCGGCTGGTCAGCGGGGAATGGACCGGCACCATGAACCTGACCGAGCCCCAGGCCGGCAGCGATGTCGGCGCGCTGCGCGCCACTGCCGAGCCGAACGGCGACGGGACCTATGCCGTGTCGGGCCAGAAGATCTTCATCTCCTGGGGCGATCACGACATGGCGCAGAACATCTGCCATCTCGTGCTCGCCCGGCTGCCGGGTGCCGCACCGGGGACGCGGGGAATCTCGCTCTTCCTCGTGCCCAAGATCATCTTCGATGCCGAAGGCCGCCTGGGCGCGGCCAACAGCGTGCGCGCGATCGGGCTGGAACACAAGCTGGGCCTGCATGGCTCGCCCACCTGCGTGATGGAATATGACCGCGCCACCGGCTGGCTGATCGGCCCCGAACATGGCGGAATGGCCTGCATGTTCACCATGATGAATGCCGCGCGCCTTGCGGTGGGGGTCGAGGGGGTGGCCTCGGCCGAGGCGGCGCTGCAGGCCGCGCTGGCCCATGCCCGCGAACGCCGCCAGGGCCGCACGCCCCGGGGCGACGGGCGCGGGCCGATCGCCGAACATGCCGATGTCCGCCGCATGATCGCGCAGATGCGTGCCCGCACCAGCGCGGCGCGGGCGATCTGCCTCGACTGCGCGCTGTCGCTCGACATGGCCCGTGCCGCCGCGAATGCCGAGGAGCGCGCCCGCTGGACCGCCCGCGCGGCGCTGCTGACGCCGATCGCGAAGGCCTTCGGGACCGAGACCGGCTGCGAGGTGGCCGATCTCGCCATCCAGATCCATGGCGGCATGGGCTATGTCGAGGAGACCGGCGTCGCCCAGTTCTGGCGCGACGTGCGGGTGACGACGATCTATGAGGGCACCAACGGCATCCAGGCGATGGATCTGGTGGGGCGCAAGCTGTCGGACGGCGGCGCGGCGGCGCGCGCCCTGATCGCCGAGATGCGCGCCGGGGCCGGGTCGCCGCTGGCGCGGGCGCTGGATGCGCTGGATCAGGCCACCGGCTGGATGCTGTCCGCCGAACCCACCGACCGCAACGCGGGCGCGGTGCCCTATCTGCGCGCCTTCGCGCTGTGCCTGGGCGTCCATTACCTGCACGCCGCCGCCCGCGCCCGGCCCGCCGAGCCCGCCCGCGCCGCGCTGGCGCGCATCGGCGAGGAGCGCCTGCTGCCGCAGGTGGCGGCCCTGTGTGCCGAGGCCTGCGCGGGGGCCGGATCGCTCTATGCCGAAGAGGCGGAGCCGCTGTTCGCATGAACCACCCTGCCGAGGCGATCCGCCATCCCTGGGAGGCGCCGCCCGCCCCGGGCGAGGCGATCGAGGTGGCCGAGGGCGTGCTGTGGCTGCGGCTGCCGCTGCCGATGGCGCTCGATCATGTCAATGTCTATGCGCTGCGCGAATCCGACGGCTGGACGATCATCGACACCGGCTTCGATTCGCGCGCGGCGCGCGCGCAGTGGCAGGCGCTGCGCGATGGCCCGCTGGGCGGGCAGCCGGTGCGCCGCGTGGTGGCGACCCATCACCACCCCGACCATCTGGGCCTCGCCGGGTGGTTTCAGGAAACCGACGGGACCGAGCTGATCGCCACCCGGACCGCGTGGCTGATGGCGCGGGTGCTCACCCTCGACGTCCAGGAACGTCCGACCCCGGCCGCGCTCGCCTTCCTCAGGGCCTGCGGGATGGATGCCGAACGGCTCGAGGCGCGGCGCAGGAGCCGGCCCTTCAACTTCGCCGACGTGGTCGCCCCGCTTGCGCCGAGCTACCGGCGCATCCGTGCCGGCGAGGTGCTGACCCTCGGCGGCCGGCGCTGGCGCGTCGCGGTCGGCCATGGCCATGCGCCCGAGCATGCCACCCTGTGGGAGGAGGGCGGCGAGCTGGTGATCGCGGGCGATCAGGTGCTGCCGGGGATCTCGCCGCATCTGGGGGTCTATGTCACCGAGCCCGATGCCGACCCGGTGGCGGAATGGCTGGAAAGCTGCCGGGCGCTGATGGCGCTGGCCCGGCCCGGCCAGCTGGTGCTTCCGGGGCACAAGCGCCCCTTCACCGGGCTGGCGGCGCGGCTGGCGATGCTGATCGAGAATCACGAGAGCGCGCTGGCGCGGCTGGAGGCGTTCCTCGATCGGCCGCGCACCGCGCCGGAATGTTTCGCCACCCTGTTCCGCCGCGAGATCGGCGAGGCGGAATACGGGCTTGCGCTTTCCGAGGCGGTGGCCCATCTCAATGCGCTGCGCCATGCCGGGCGCGCCGTGCGGTGGACCGACGCGGGCGGAGTCTGGCACTGGCGCCGCGCCTGAGGCTGGGCTATCAGGGGCGCGGGCTTTGGCACGGAGGGACGGATGGCCGGACAGAACCGGGGCGGAATGGACATCACCGAGCACAAGCGCACCTTCGAGGGCTTCGTGCGGGCGATCATCAATGCGGTGGTGATCGTCTTCCTGGTGCTGATCTTCCTCGCCCTCGTCAACGCCTGAGCGGCGGGCGCCCGCGCGGGCCGGGCGGCAGCCTCAGCGGGCGCAGCCCGTCGGCCTCCAGCGCCCAGATCCGCCCGCCCTCGATCCGGATGCAGCTCAGGCTGCGCCCGAAGACGCAGCCCGTGTCGATGTTGATGCGGTTGTGGCGCAGCTCGATCCGCGCCGCCGGGGTGTGGCCATGCACCACGATGCCGCCATGGTCGGCATCGCTGTCCAGGAATTCGCCGCGAATCCAGATCAGATCCTCGGGGTCCTGATCCTCCAGCGCGCGGCCGGGGCGCAGCCCGGCATGGACGAAGATGAAGTCGCCGATCCGGTGGCTGCGCGCCAGGCCGCGCAGGAATTCCAGATGCCGGGCAGGAATTGCCGCGCGCGCCGCCGCGGCCAGCGCGTCGGGGTCGCCGCCGGGTGCGACGCCATAGGAGGCGAGCGTGGCGCGCCCGCCCAGAGCCTCGTCCAGCCAGTGGAACCGGCACCACATGCCGTGGGGCTGGTCGAGGAATTTCAGCATCAGGTCGTCATGATTGCCCATCAGGCAGATCCGTTCGGCCGGCAGATCCCATCCGATCAGCGCCTCGATCACGCCGCGGCTGTCGGGGCCGCGGTCGACATAGTCGCCGACATGGACGACGACCGCGCGGTCATGGGGATCGGCGGCCAGATCGGCGCGGATCCGGTGATGGATGGCGGCCAGATCGGCCAGGCAGCCATGGATGTCGCCGATGGCATAGATGCGGCGGCCGTCGGTGTGCATCATCCCTCGTGCATCTGGCCGGGGCGCCCGGCCGGCGCGGGCGGTCCCCGGGGAATGCGAAACCCCCGCGCCGCGGGCCCGGGGGTCAGGCATGGCCGGGCGATGGCCCGGCCGGTCCGGCATGGCGGATGAGGGTTGCGGTCAGAGAAGCCCCTCGCGCTGGGCCTTCTTGCGCGCCAGCTTGCGCGCCCGGCGAATCGCCTCGGCACGCTCGCGCGCCCGCCGCTCGGACGGCTTCTCGAAATGCTGCCGCAGCTTCATTTCGCGGAAGATGCCCTCGCGCTGCATCTTCTTCTTCAGCGCCCGAAGCGCCTGATCGACATTGTTGTCCCGAACGATGACCTGCACTTGCTCTCACCACCTTTCCATATGGACCCTGCAGGAGGCGCGCTTATATCAACAGTTGCGGGGGCTTGTCCAGCCGCCCCGCGGGGAGGACCGAGAGATGACCGAAGCGACCGGAAAGCCCGGGGCCGCGCCGGCGGAGGGGCCCGGGGG
>RFGB01000293.1 GCA_003697125.1 Alphaproteobacteria bacterium | reverse complement strand
GGGCCTGGTCGGCGCTGCGCCCGCGCCCCGATCTGGCGATCGGCGCGGGGCGGCGCGGCAACCTGGCCGCGCGCCTTCTGGCCCGCGCGGGGGTGCCGGCGGTGGCGGTGCTGGATCCCGGCCGGCCGCTGGGCGACTTCGCCGCGGTGGTCCTGCCCGAACATGACCGCCGGCGCGGCGGCAATGTGCTGACCACGCTGGGCGCGATGAGCCGGCTGACCCCGCAGGCGATCGCCGCGGCGCCCTGCCCGGTGCCGCGGCTGCCCGCGCCGCGGCTTGCGGTGCTGATCGGCGGGCCATCGCGTTCGGCGGGTTTCGATGCCGGCGCGCTTCTGGCCGATCTCGACCGCTTCCGCGGCTGGTCGGTGATCGCCACCGCATCGCGCCGCACCCCGGCGGGGCTCGTGGCGCGGCTCCGCGCGGCGCGGCCGGGGGACTTCATCTGGGACGGAACCGGCCCCAACCCCTATCCGGGGATGCTCGGGCTTGCGGATGCGGTGCTGGTCACCGCCGACAGCATCAGCATGGCCTCCGAGGCGGCGACCTCGGGGCGGCCGGTCTTCGTCTCGGGACGGCCGAGCCCGGGCAAGAATGCCCGCTTCCACGCCGCGCTGGCCGCCCGCGGGATCGCCCGCCCGGCCGAGGCGGCGCCGGCGCTGTGGCGCTATCCGCCGCTGGCCGAGGCCGACCGGATCGCCGCGCTGCTGGCCCGGCGGCTCGGCTTTCTTCCGGGCGACGCGGCGCCTATACAGGAGGCGAGCAAGAGGAGACCGCCATGACCGAGACGCGCCACACCCGCCTTCTGATCATCGGATCGGGGCCGGCGGGCTATACCGCGGCCATCTACGGCGCGCGCGCCATGCTCTCGCCCATCCTGCTGCAGGGGATGCAGCCGGGCGGGCAGCTGACCATCACCACCGAGGTCGAGAACTGGCCGGGCGAGGTCTCGATCCAGGGCCCGGAACTGATGCAGAAGATGGAGCATCACGCCCGCGAGATGGGGGCCGAGATCATCGTCGAGCATGTCGTCGCGCTGGATCTCTCGCGCCGGCCCTTCCGCGCCGAATGCGATTCGGGCGCGGCGTTCACCGCCGATGCGCTGATCCTGGCCACCGGGGCGCAGGCGAAATGGCTGGGCCTGCCCTCGGAGGAACGCTTCAAGGGGTTCGGCGTCTCGGCCTGCGCCACCTGCGACGGCTTCTTCTATCGCGGCAAGGAGGTGGTGGTCGTGGGCGGCGGCAACACCGCGGTCGAGGAGGCGCTGTTCCTGACCAACTTCGCCACCCGGGTCACGCTGGTGCACCGGCGCGACAGCCTGCGCGCCGAACGCATCCTGCAAGAGCGCCTGTTCCGCAACCCCAAGATCACCGTGGTCTGGAATCACGTCGTCGAGGAGGTGCTGGGCGAGCAGGCCCCGCCCGGCGTCACCGGCGTGCGCGTCGCCGATGTCGCGACGGGCGAGACGCGGGTGATCCCCTGCGCGGGTCTGTTCGTGGCGATCGGGCATGCCCCGGCCTCGGAACTGGTTCAGGGCCAGCTCGAGATGCATCACGGCGGCTATGTGAAGGTCGAGCCCGGCTCGACCCGCACCTCGGTGCCCGGCGTCTTCGCCGCGGGGGACCTGACCGATCACGTCTACCGGCAGGCGGTGACCTCGGCGGGCATGGGCTGCATGGCGGCGCTGGATGCCGAGAAGTTCCTTGCCGCCGAGGCGGGGGGCAGCGCCGCGGGTCTGGCCGCGCAGTGACCGGGGCGGGCGGGGCATGAACCCGCTGTGGCGCGGCGGCTGGGCGGGGCGCATCCGCATCCTGTCGGGCCTCGTGCTTCTGGCCTTCGCTGCCACCCATCTTGCCAATCACGCCCTGGGGCTGGTCTCGCTGGAGGCGATGGAGGCGGCGCGGGCCTGGCGCGTCGCCGTGACCCGCAGCCCGGCGGGAACCGCCCTGCTGGCCGCCGCGCTGGCGGCGCATGCCGGCCTGGCGCTGATCGCCCTCGCCCGCATGCGCAGCTTCCGCCTGCCCAGGCTGCAGGCGGTGCAGATCGTCCTGGGGCTGTCGATCCCGCTGCTGCTGCTCGCCCATGTCGTCGAGACGCGGGGCGCGGCCGAGATCCTCGGCATCCGCGACGGCTATCCCTATGTGCTGTGGCGCCTGTGGCGCCTGCCCGAAGCCGGGCTGCAGATCCTGCTCATGGCGCTGGTCTGGCTGCACGGCATGATCGGGCTGCATCTGTGGCTGCGCGGCCTGGCATGGTGGCCCCGCCTGATCCCCGCGGCAACCGCGCTGGCCGTGCTGGTCCCCGCCCTGGCGGTGGCGGGGTTCCTGCGCGCGGGGGCCGATCTCGCCGCCGCAACCGCCGCGCCCGGGGGCGAGGCGGCCCTGATCGCCGCGGTGGGCTGGCGCACAGAGGCCGAGGCCTGGATCGGCCAGGCCCGGCGCGGGGCGGTCGCGGGCTATCTCGGGCTGGTGCTGGCCGCGCTGATCGCCAATGCCGGCTGGCGCATCGCCACCCTGGGCCGGCGGATCGAGGTCGCCTTCCTCGACGGGCCCCGCGTCGCCGGCCGGCGCGGCATGACGGTGCTGGAGATCGCCCAGGCCAACCGGGTCCGGATCGAGGCGCAGTGCGGCGGCAACGGGCGCTGCACCACCTGCCGGGTGATCGTGCTGCGCGGCGCCGAGGCGCTGCCCCCGCCCGAGGCGACCGAACGCGAGACCCTGCGCGCCATCGGCGCGGGCGAGGACACCCGGCTGGCCTGCCAGCTGCGCCCGCAGGGAAACGTCACCCTCGCCCGGGTCCACGACGGCGGGCGCGGCGCCATCCGCGACCGGGCGGGCGCCGGGGTGGAACGGCGGATGGTGATCCTGTTCCTCGACATGCGCGGCTTCACCGCCCGGACATCGGGCATGCTGCCCCATGACGTGGTGCATCTGCTCAACCGCTTCTTCGCCGCGGTGGTGCCCGCGATCACCGCCCATGGCGGGCGGATCGACAAATATCTGGGCGACGGGCTTCTGGCGGTGTTCGACCAGCCGCATGACCCCCCGCGCGCGGCGCGCGCGGCGCTGGAGGCGGTGGTGGACGTCGACCGGGCGCTGACCAGGTTCAACGCGCGGCTGCGCGGCGAGGGGGTGGAACCGGTGCGCATCGGCATCGGGCTGCACATGGGCGATCTGGTGCAGGGCGAGATCGGCGCCGCGGGGGCCCGGCAGGTCACCATCATCGGCGATGCGGTGAACACCGCGGCGCGGCTGGAAGGGGTAACCAAGCCGCTGAACGCGCAGGTGGTGGTCAGCCGCCCGGTCCTGGATGCCGCCGGGGTGCGGCTGCCCGATGCGGCATGGCAGCATCTGAAGCTGCGCGGCGTCCATCTGGAGGTCGAGGCCGTGGCGCTGCGCGCCGCGTCCGAGATCCTGCCCTGGCTGGCCTCGGCCCGCGGCACCGCCTGACGGCCGGGGGGCTTGCGCAAGCCCCGCAGCTGCGCCATTTTCCCTTTCATGCCCGTCCCTTGCACGCGATCCTGCCTCGAACGCGCGGTGCGCGGCCCCTCGGTCGGGGGGTCGAGCGATTTCGAACTGAACCCGGAGGTGGGCGCCGCCCTGCCCCCCGGGCGCAGGCTGCGCCCGGCCGCGGTGCTGGTGCCGGTGCGCGAGCGTCCCGAAGGCATGTCGCTGATCCTGACCCGCCGCGCCGAGGGGCTGCGCCACCATGGCGGGCAGGTCGCCTTCCCGGGCGGCAAGGTCGAAACGCACGATCCCTCTCCGCTGCATGCCGCGCTGCGCGAGGCCGAGGAGGAGATCGGCCTGCCCCCCGACCGGGTGGAGGTGCTGGGCCCGATCGACGGGCACGAGACGGTCACCGGCTTCCTGATCACCCCCTATGTCGGCCTGGTCCCGGCCGATTTCCGGCCGCTGCCCGATCCCTCCGAGGTCGCGGCGGTGTTCGAGGTTCCGCTCGACTTCCTGATGGACCCGGCAAATCACCGCAAGGGCTTCCGCGACTGGCAGGGCAGGCGCCGCTGGTTCTACGAGATGCCCTGGGGCGACCACTACATCTGGGGCGCCACCGCCCGCATCCTGAAGGGCCTGTCCCTGCGCCTTGCCGCGCTGGAACATGCCTGAACCGACCCGCATCGCGGGCCCCTGGCTGACCGATCCCGCCACCCGCGCGGTGCTGGACGCGGTCGCCGGCCCCAGCGGCGATCCGGTCTATTTCGTCGGCGGATGCGTGCGCGACGCGGTGCTGGGCGCAAGGGTGGGGGATATCGACCTCGCCACCCCGGTGCGCCCCGAGGAGGTGATGCGCCGCGCCCGGGCCGCCGGGCTGCGCGCGGTCGCCACCGGCATCGACCACGGCACCGTGACCGTGGTCGCGGGTCATCGCGGCTTCGAGGTGACCACCTTCCGACGCGACGTCTCCACCGACGGGCGGCGCGCGGTGGTCGCCTTCTCCGATGACATCCGCGAGGATGCGGCGCGGCGCGACTTCACCATGAACGCGGTCTATGCCGACCCCGGGGGACGCCTGGTGGATCCGCTGGACGCGCGCTTCGACCTGTTCGCGCGCATCGTGCGCTTCGTCGGCGATCCGCACCGCCGGATCACCGAGGATTATCTGCGCATCCTGCGCTTCTTCCGGATGCTGGCCTGGCATGGCGACCCGGCCCGGCCGCCCGACCCGGCCGGGCTGGCCGCCTGCGCCGCCCATGCCGGCGGCCTCGCCCGCATCGCCCGCGAAAGGATCGGCGCCGAGATGCGCCGGCTGCTCGCCGCCCCCGACCCCGCCCCGGCGCTGGCGGCGATGGCGGCCTCGGGGGTTCTGGGCGCGGTGCTGCCCGGGGCGGATGCCGCGAAGCTGTCCGCGCTGGTCGCCGCCGAGCGGGCCGCCGGCGTGCCCCCCGCCTGGCTCAGGCGGCTGGCGGCGCTGGCGCCGGGGGCGGATGCGGCCGAAAGGCTGCGCCTGTCGCGCGCCGAGGCGCGGGCGCTGGCCGCGATCGGGGCGGCGCTGGCGCGGCCCGAGCCGCCCGCGGCGCGCGCCCACCGCCACGGCGCCGGGGCGGCGCGCGATGCGATCCTGATCGAGGCGGCCGAGGGCAGCCCGCCCCCCGAAGGCTGGCGGCAGGATCTGGCGCGGGGCGCGGCGGCGCGGTTCCCGCTGTCGGGGCGGGACCTGGCCGCGCATCTGCCGCCCGGCCCCGCGCTCGGGGCCGAACTCGACCGCCTGCGCGAGGCATGGATCGCCGCGGATTTCCGGCTCGACCGCGCCGCACTGATCGCGCGCATCACCCCTGGCGGCGGCCCCGCCGATCGATGAGGCGCGCGGCCGGTCAGATCTGGTCGACGAGGACCCTGCCCAGCGAGCAGACCGCCTGGCCGGGGGTCTCCTCGACATTCAGGATCTTCACCACGCCATCCTCGACCAGCATCGAGTAGCGCCGCGACCGCCCGACCAGCCCCGCCGGCGGCGCGCTGAAATCCATCCCGATCGCCTTGGTGAAGGCGCCCTCGGGATCGGCCAGCATGGTGATCCCGGCCTCGGTCGCGCCGGTGGCCTCGCCCCAGGCCTTCATCACGAAGGGATCGTTGACCGAGATGCACACGATCTCGTCCACGCCCTTCTCGCTCAGCGCACGGGCGGCCTGCACGAAGCTCGGCACATGGGTGTTGTGGCAGGTCGGGGTGAAGGCGCCCGGCACCGCGAACAGCGCCACGCGGCGCCCGCCGAACAGCGCCTCCGAGCGCACCTCCTCGGGCCCGTTCGCACCGATCCTGCGGAACACCGCCGCAGGCAGCCTGTCGCCCACCTTGATCGTCATTGCCGTCCCTCTCCGGTTGCCTTGACCTCGGGGCCGAATATAGGCTTTTGCCGCGGCCATGCCACAGGGATCTGGCGGCAGGCAGGAAAGGGGGCTGCCCTTGGCGCGAATCGTCATCGTCGGAGCCGGTCAGGCCGGCGCGAGTCTTGCCGCGCGCCTGCGCGCCGGGGGACATGGCGGGGAAATCCTGCTGCTGGGCGAGGAACCCGTCCCCCCCTATCAGCGCCCGCCCCTGTCGAAGAAATACCTGACCGGCGAGATCGGGCCCGACCGGCTGATGCTGCGCGCGCCGGATTTCTGGGCGGGGCATGGCATCACCCTGCGCGCGGGCCTGCGCGCCGAGGCGATCGACCGCGCCGGCCGCAGGCTGCAGCTGTCGGATGGCAGCAGCCTGGCGTGGGACCTGCTGGCGCTGACCACCGGCGCGCGCCCCCGCCGCCTTCCCGCCGCGATCGGCGGCGATCTGGACAATGTCTTCGTCCTGCGCAGCCTGGCCGATGCCGACCGGCTGCGCGCGGCAATCCGGCCCGGGGCGCGGGCGCTGGTGGTGGGGGGCGGCTATATCGGCCTCGAGGCGGCGGCGGTGCTGCGCGGGCTGGGCCTTGCGGTGACGCTGATCGAGGCCGCGCCGCGCATCCTTGGCCGGGTCGCCGCCGCCGAGACGGCGGACTTCTTCCGGGCGCTGCATCGGGGCCACGGTGTCGAGATCCGCGAGGGGGTGGGGCTGGCGCGGCTGGTCGGTCGCGGCGGCGCCGTCGCGGGGGCGGAACTGACCGACGGCGGTCATCTGCCCGCCGATCTGGTGGTGGTGGGCATCGGGATCGATCCCGACACGCGCCTTGCCGCCGCGGCGGGGCTGGCGATCGACAACGGCATCGCGGTGGACGCGCTGGGGCGCACGTCGGATCCGGCGATCTTCGCCGCGGGCGACTGCGCCTCGTTCCCCTGGCGCGGGCGGCGCATCCGGCTGGAATCGGTGCAAAACGCCATCGATCAGGCCGAGGCGGCGGCCGACGCCATGCTGGGCGGCAGCACACCCTATGACCCGGTGCCCTGGTTCTGGTCGGACCAGTATGACGTGAAGCTGCAGATCGCGGGGCTGAATGCCGGGCATGACCGGGTGGTGGTCCGCCCCGGCCCGCGGGAGGGAAGCCGGTCGGTGTGGTATTTCGCCGGATCGCGGCTTCTGGCGGTGGACGCGATGAACGACCCGCGCGCCTACATGACCGGAAAGCGCTGGCTCGAGACCGGACACCACCCCGACCCCGACGCGCTGGCCGATCCGGGGCGCGACCTGCGCGGCCTTTAGCCCCCTGCCCGCAGCAGCGTGACCATGGCCGGGCCGTGGCGGCGGACATCGAGCGGCTCGGCCCAGGGGGGCGGCGCCACCCCTGACCCCTCCTCCCACAGGATCAGGGCACCGGGGGCGAGCCAGCCCCCCGCGCGGGCCGATTCCAGCGCCGCCTCGCCCAGCCCCTGACCCCAGGGCGGATCCAGGAACACCAGATCGAAGGGCGCGCCGCGGTTCTGACCCAGACGGGTGGCGTCGCGGCGCCAGATCTTCACCAGCCCGGTGACGCCCAGCCTTTCGGCATTGCGGCGGATCAGCGCCCGCGCCGCCGCGCCGTCATCGACGAAGACCACATGCGCCGCCCCGCGCGACAGCGCCTCGAACCCCATCGCGCCGCTGCCCGCGAACAGGTCCAGCACCCGCCGGCCGGCGGGCGGCGGCGGCGATCCGAAACCGCCATGGGCCAGCAGGTTGAACACCGCCTCGCGCACCCGGTCCAGCGTCGGGCGCAGATGCGCCGCAGGATCGCCCGGACCGGGATCGGCCAGCCGCGTGCTCCGGAAGCGCCCGCCGATGATGCGCATCACAAGACGGCGTCCAGCGCCTCCACCGCCCGCGCGATCTCCGCCTCGGTGGTGTAGTGGGTGAAGGACAGCCGCAGCACGCCGTGGCCGGGGTCGATGCCCATCGCCCGCAGCAGCCGCACGGCATAGAAATCGCCGCCGCCGCAGGCGATGCCGTGGGGCGCGAGCGCCGCGGCCAGCTCGCCCCCCGGGCGGGGATGGGCGAGCGCGACCGTGGGCGCGCGCCGGTCGGGATCCACCGGGCCGAGGATGCGCACCCCCTTCCGGTCCCGCAGCGCCGCGATCAGCGGGGCGAGCAGGTCCCGCTCGCGCGCGCGCATCAGCGCATGCACCGCACGCGCCCGCCCCGCGGGATCCGCCGCGCCGACGGCATGGCGTTCATGCAGCGCGTCGACATAGTCGGCCATCCCGGCGCAGGCGGCGATCTGGGCATGGTCCGGACCCGCCGGGGTCAGCCGCTTGGCGGGATCGGCGGCGTTGAAGAAATGGCCCTGATTGGGCAACGCCTCGCGCAGCGGCCTTCGCACCACCATCAGCCCCTGATGGGGGCCATAGGTCTTGTAGGCCGAGAAGAGATAGATGTCGGCCCCCAGCGCGGCGATGTCCGGAAAGCCGTGGGGCGCGTAGCTGACCCCGTCCACGCAGGCGACGGCGCCGGCCTGGTGCACCAGGGCGCAGATCTCGGCCACCGGGTTGATCTCGGCGACGATGTTCGAACAATGCGGGAAGGCGACCAGCCGCACCCGCCCGTCGAGAAGCCGCGCCAGGGCCGCGGGATCCAGATGTCCGGTGTCGGGATCGACGCGCCATTCCCGGACCTCGATCCCCTGATCGGCCAGACGGCGCCACGCGCCGGAATTGGCCTCGTGATCCTGGTCGGTGACCACGATGGCATCGCCCGCCTTCAGGATGCCGGCGAAGGCGCGGGCCAGCACATAGACGTTCTGGCTGGTCGATGGGCCGAAGAGGAGCTCGTCGGGCGCGACATTCAGCAGCGCCGCCATGCGGTCGCGCGCCTCGTCCATCTCCTCGCCCGCAAGGCGAGAGGCCCGGTAGGGCCCGAAGGGCTGGACCTTGCGTTCGCGATAGAACCGCGTCAGCCGGTCGATGACGAAGCGGCAGGGATAGGAGCCGCCGGCATTCTCGAAGAAGGCGGTTCCGGCCAGCGAAGGCTCGGAAAAGGCGGGAAACTGGGCGCGGACAAAGGCGATGTCGAGCATCACGCCCCCCAGAAGTCGCGCAGGAGCCTGACCACCGCCTGCGGATGGGTGACCGGCGACAGATGCCCCGCCCCCGCGATCCGCTCGCGCCGCGATCCCGGGATGGTGCGATGCAGCAGATCACAGACCGCCCGCGCCTGGGGCCGGGTCTGGGAGCCCGAGACGATCATCAGGGGCATGTCGAGCCGGGCAAGCGCGTCCAGGGTGACGCGCCAGGGCGGCCATGACCCCACCCGGCGCACATCGCCGAACAGATACCTGATGCAGCGCGCCAGATAGTCGCGCCCGGCCGCGTCGGCCGCATCGAATCGCCCCGGCATGCCCCAGTATTCCATGAAGGCGCGGGCGGCGGCGTGGAAATCGCCCGAGGCCGCGTCCGCCAGGACCCCGTGCATCAGCGATTCGTCCTCGGCAAGGGCATCGGGATCGGCGTCCCGCAGCAGGTGGAACCAGACCGGCTCGATCAGCGTCAGGCTCGCCACCCGGGCAGGCCATTCCAGCGCGAGACATCCCAGCACCACCGCCCCCAGCGAAAGCCCGACCAGATGCACGGGCCGGTCCTGCATCCCGACCAGCGCCCGGCAGCCCGCCACCGCATGGGCGGGCAGCGCCACGCCATCCGGCGGCGGATCGGAACGCCCATGGGCCGGCATGTCGGGGGCCAGCACCAGATGATCGCGCGCCAGATCCGCGATCACCGGTTTCCACAGCCCCGAATGGGCCAGGCTGCAATGGGCCAGCAGCACCGGGCGGCCGGCGCCCGCCTGGCGCCAGTGGAACCGCCGGCCCGAAAGCGTGATCTCGGGCATCACCGCGCCCCCTGTCCGGCGGGGCGCGGCGGGATCGGGGATCTGTCCGCCTCGCGTGTCATTCCTGCCTCGTCAGCGCATCGCCTCCCAAAGAGCAGGGCCGCGCGCCCTTTGCAAGGCCGGGTGCGGGTGGTAATGGACCGCCGCGAAGCAAGGGCGAGGACGGGCGCATGCCGATGAAATCCGACATCCAGCTGAAGCTCATCGCCGGCAATGCCAACCGGCCGCTGGCCGAGGCCATTGCCCGGCGGATGACGGTCTATCGCGGCGCGCCCGTGCATCTGGTCAAGGCGCGAGTGGAACGGTTCAAGGACCGCGAGATCTTCGTCGAGGTGTTCGAGAATGTCCGCGACGAGGACATGTTCCTGATCCAGCCCACCTCGCGGCCGGCCAATGACAATCTGATGGAGCTGCTGATCATGGCCGACGCGCTGCGCCGCTCCTCGGCACAGCGGATCACCGCGGTCATGCCCTATTTCGGCTATGCGCGGCAGGACCGGCGCACCGCGGCGCGCACCCCGATCAGCGCCAAGCTGGTCGCGAACCTGATCACCCAGGCAGGCATCCACCGGGTGCTGACCGTCGACCTGCATGCCGGCCAGATCCAGGGCTTCTTCGACATTCCGGTTGACAACCTGTATTCCGCGCCCGTCTTCGCGCTGGACATCCGCCACAACTTCCCCGACCCGGCCGAGCTGACCGTGGTCTCGCCCGATGTCGGCGGCGTGCAGCGCGCGCGCGAGCTGGCCAAGCGCATCGGCGCCGGACTGGCGATCGTGGACAAGCGCCGCTCGCGCCCCGGCGAGATCGAGAGCGTGACGATGATCGGCGAGGTCCGGGACAGGGTGTGCCTGATCGTGGACGACATCTGCGACACCGCGGGGACGCTGACCGAGGCCGCGGGGCTGCTGATGGAGAATGGCGCGGCGGAGGTCCACGCCTACATCACCCATGGCGTGCTGTCCGATCCGGCGCTGGAGCGGATCTCGGCCTCGGTGCTGAAATCGCTGGTGATCACCGATTCGATCGAACAGCCCGAGGCGGTGCGCGCCTCGGACAAGATCCGCACCGTGCCGCTGGCGCCGCTGCTGGCCCAGGCGATCCTGAACATCTCGAACGGCGCTTCGGTGTCGATGCTGTTCTCGGAGGAGACGCTGGGCCCGATCTACGAGGCCTACTACCCCTCGCCCAGCCGCTGAGCGCCGGCGCCCGCCCGGAATTCCGTGGCGGGCCGGTCGGCCGCGCGACCGGGGAACGGGCCGGTCAGCCGGCCAGCTGGGCGGCCAGGGTGCGGAAATCGCTCAGGCGCTGCTGGGCGGCGATGCGGGTATCCTCGCCGGCACTGTCCGCCGCCTTCTCGGCCGCCGCGATCAGCCGGTCCAGCATCTCGCGGGTGACCTCGGAACGCTCGACCGCCTCCTCGGCCAGAACCGTCACCGCCTCGGGCGTGATCTCGGCAAAGCCGCCCGAGACGAAATAGGCGGTGCTGTCGCCGCCCGCGGTCACCGTGACCAGCCCCGGCCGCAGGACGGTGAGAAAGGGCGCATGGGCGGGCATGGCGGTCAGGTCCCCCTCCACGCCCGGGATGCCCACCGCCTCGGCCTCGCGCGAGGCGAGGCGGCGTTCGGGCGAGACCAGTTCGAACCGGAAGGCCATGCGTCCCCCTTACGCCGCCTGGGCGGCCAGCTTCTTCGCCTTGGCGACCGCGTCCTCGATGTCGCCCACCATGTAGAAGGCGGCCTCGGGCAGATGGTCGTATTCGCCGTTCACCACCGCCTTGAAGCTGGCGATGGTCTTCTCCAGCGGCACCTGCACGCCGGGCGAGCCGGTGAACACCTGGGCGACGTCGAAGGGCTGGCTGAGGAAGCGCTGGATCTTGCGCGCGCGCGCCACGATCAGCTTGTCCTCCTCCGACAGCTCGTCCATGCCCAGGATGGCGATGATGTCCTGAAGCGCCTTGTAGCGCTGCAGGATCGACTGCACCGAACGGGCCACCTGGTAATGCTCCTCGCCCACGATCGCCGGGTCGAGGATGCGCGAGGTGGAATCGAGCGGGTCCACCGCCGGATAGATGCCGAGCTCGGAGATCGCGCGCGACAGCACCGTGGTGGCGTCGAGATGCGCGAACGAGGTGGCCGGCGCCGGGTCGGTCAGGTCGTCGGCGGGCACGTAGATCGCCTGGACGGAGGTGATCGAGCCGGCCTTGGTCGAGGTGATGC
>RFGB01000292.1 GCA_003697125.1 Alphaproteobacteria bacterium | reverse complement strand
TCGGTCAGCCCGTACATCGCGGTGCCGGCGGTGACGACCAGCGTCGCCTCCTCGTCGGACATCGAATCGTCCACATGCACCAGGGTGTTGATGTTGTTGACCGCATATTCGGCAAAGCCGCCATCGGTGGTGAAGCCGTTGGCGCGGTGGCCCTTGTCGTGCTCGCCGTAGTTCATGCCGTAATTGTGGCAGGAGGTATACATCCCCTGCCGGCAGCGCTTGCACTGGCCGCAGCCGGCGTGGATCTCCACCGTCACCCGTTCGCCGATGCGGTATTCGTCGACGCCCGGGCCCAGCGCCACGACGGTGCCCATGTATTCGTGGCCCGGCGTGAAGTTCTTGTTGAAGGGCAGCCCGCCCTGGATCATCGCCGGGGGGCCGTGATAGATGATCTCGAGGTCGGTCGCGCAGATCGCCACCGCGTCGATGCGCACCAGAACCTCTGCCTTGCCGGGCACGGGAACCGGCTTCTCGGTCAGCTTCAGTTCACCCGGATCGCCCAGCACCCATGCCTTCATCCTTTCGGGAATCGGGTGTGCGGGACCTCTTCACGCCGGCAGGCATTGCCATGTGGTTTTCCTCCCAATCATCTGTGGGTGTCGGTTCTGCCCGGGGTGACGGGCGGTCGGACCGCGGGCCATCAGAATCCCCCCAGGCGCAGGCGGTCGGAAAGCCCCCGCGCGCAGGCGACGATCTCGCGCGCGACGGTCTCCCGGAAGGTGTCGGTGGCCAGCGCGGCCGGCATGGAGGCCGAGATCGAGGCGATCACCGCCCCCTTCTCGTTGCGCAGTGCCGCGCCGTAGCAGACCACCCCTTCCTTCAGCTCCTCGTTGTCCACCGCATAGCGGTTGCGCCGGACATGGCGCAGCTCCTCGGTCAGGTCGGCGAGGCTGGTGATCGTGCGCGGGGTGAAGCGGGTCAGCCCGTGCTCCGAGATGATCTTCAGGGTCTGCGCCTCGGGCAGCCAGGCGAGGATCGCCTTGCCGGTGGCGGTGGCATGGGCGGCGCGCATCTTCACCACCTCGTCCGCCTCGATGACATGGGTATTGGCGACATTGACCTTGAAGCGGGTCACCAGCAGCGTGCCCTGCATCTCGGCCAGCTGCACGCCGAGGCCGAGCCGGCCGGACAGGGCGGCGAGATCCGCGCGCGCGAAGTCCGAGATGTCGGCCCGCCGCGCCCCGGTCTCGGTCAGCTCCTGCAGGCGCGAGGAGAGCATGTAGCCGCGGTTGTGCCCGGCATTCAGCACATAGCCGCAATCGACCAGCGTGCGGATCAGGTGGTGGCAGGTCGAGGGGTTGAGGCCGGCGCGCTCGGCGATGCGGCCGAGCGGCAGCGTCTCGCGCGCCGAGGCGAGGATCTCGAGCAGGCGAAGCGCCCGCTCCACCGACTGGATCCGCCGCGGCGCCCTTGCGGCATCGCCCCCGGCGCCGGTCGCGGCCCCGGGGGCAGGGTCCGCCGGCGCATCGCCGGGGCGCCGGGCAGCTGGCTTGCTTGGCAGGGCCGAATCCGTCATCGCGCCTCCCTCCGGCATTGACATCTCACAATGACGGAATGCGGGTCAACACATTTCCGATGATCGGACCACATTTCACATCATGAAATCCGGATGCCGGCAGCGGCGACCCGCTGCCGCGCCCGGCGGCTATGGCCTGCGGGGGCGAATCCGGGCACAGTGCCGATGCGCCGGGTGCGGGTGGCCGCCGCCGGCGATGCGGAGGGTTTCCGATGCGGCTTGCCCATGTCACGGTTCCCGGCCGGGGGCGGACCGACGCGCTGATCGCCCGGGCGGTGGACATGTTCCTGGCCGACGGGCTGCGCGTTGCCGGCGTGGTCTGCGCCCGCCCGCCGGGGGATGGCGCGCATCCGTGCGACATGGATCTGCGCGTTCTTCCCGACGGGTTCAGCCGGCGGATCAGCCAGCCCCTGGGCCGTGCCGCGCGCGGCTGCCGGCTGGACGGTGCCGCGATCGAGGCGATGGCGGCCGCGGTCGGGGCGGGGCTGGCGGGCGCCGATCTTCTGGTGGTGAACAAGTTCGGCCGGCTCGAGGCTGCGGGGCGCGGCCTGTGCGGGGCGATCGCGCAAGCGCTCGAGATGGAGATTCCGGTCCTGGTCGGGGTGAACCGGCTGAACCTGCCGCATTTCGAGGCCTTCGCCGGCGGGATGGCGGTGCGGCTGGAACCGGGCATCGACGCGATCCGCGCCTGGTTCGCCGCCGCGCGGGCGGGCGCGCTGCCCGGTCCGGCCTGAAGGCGGGGGCTCAGTCCTCGCTGATCACCCGGGCGAAGGCATCCAGCGGGGCCACCTCGGCGCGGGCGGTGCGGCCGAACTTCTCGTGCGTGGCCAGAAGCCATGCCGCCTTCGACACCCGCATGGCGGTCTGCTTGATGGCGATCTTCGCCGGGTCGAAATCCATCGCGAACCGGCCCGCCTCGATCCCCGAACAGCCGATCAGCGCGATGTCGAGCCTGAGCGCGGCCAGCGCCAGCGCGGTGTCGGCCCCGGTCAGCGATCCGTCCTGGCCGCTCAGGCGCCCGCCCAGCACCCGCACCTCGTGCCGGGCGGGATCGAGGCACAGCGCGGCGCGGGCGTTGCTGGTGACGACATGCAGGTTGCGGCGCCGGTTCAGCGCCTTGGCCACCGCTTCCATCGTGGTGCCGGCATCGAGGAACACCGCCGCGCCGTCGGGAATCATGTCGTGGACCTTGCGCGCGATGCGGGCCTTGGCCTCGATCGCGATCAGCCGCTTGCGTTCATGGCCCAGGCGTAGCGCCTCGCCGCCGCCATTGCTGCCGGCGCCGCCGTGAAAGCGCTGCACCAGCCCGGCGCGGTCCAGCGCGATGATGTCGCGCCGCACGCTCTGGGCCGAGACCTCGAAGGCGTTGGCCAGCGCCTCGATGGTGGCAAATCCGTTCGCCTCGATCAGCGCCAGGATCGCGGCCTGGCGTTCGGTCAGCCCGGCGGGGCGTTCTGCGGACCGCTGCGGCATTCCTCTCTTCCTCTGCGCCGGTCGGATGTGTAAGATATCTTACAGAAGCGGCGCGGGCGGGTCACGATGGAAGATGCCCTGTGGATCGATGGCGAGGGCCGGCTGCGCCGGGGTGCCGGGCTGGTGCTGGATCCCTGGCGGTGGTGCTGGCAGCCGGCCGGCGCGGCGGTCGCCCCGGCGGGCGCGCGCGTCACGCCGCGCGCGGCAATCGCCCATCTGGGGCGCGGCGGGGCGATGCGGCATCTGCCGGTGGGGGTGATCGGGCCGCGCAACGCCACCCCCGAACAGGCCGCCACCGCCGAGGCGCTGGGCGCCGCGCTGGGCGGGCTGGGCCTGGTGGTGGTCTGCGGCGGGCGTGGCGGGGTGATGGCCGCGGTTGCCCGGGGGGCGCGGGCCGCGGGCGGGCTGACGGTGGGCATCCTGCCCGGGCCGGACTGGCGCGAGGCCAATCCCGACATTGCGCTGCCGATCGCCACCGGGCTGGGCGAGGCGCGCAATGCGGTGATCGCCCGCGCCGCGGTGGCGCTGATCTCGGTGGGCCATTCGCTGGGCACGCTGACCGAGGTCGGCTTCGGCCTGCATTTCGGCCGCCCGGTGATCGGGCTGTGCGATACCCGCCCGCTGGAGGGGCTGGTGATGGCCGGGTCGGTGGATGCGGCGGTCGATCTTCTCTGCGGGGCGCTGCTGGACCTCGCAGGCTGTCACAAAACTGACAGCGATACCGGGTAGCTTGTCGAATGCTTCCAGACCGGGGGTCCGCGATGATCGAACTGCGCAACGTCCGCCGCCGCTTCGGCCGGGCCGATGTGCTGCATGGTATATCGCTGACCATTGCCGAGGGCAGCTTCACCTCGCTGCTGGGCCCTTCGGGATGCGGCAAGTCCACCACGCTGCGCATCATGGCCGGGCTGGACCGTCCCAGCGCCGGGCAGGTGCTGATGGGCGGGCGCGACGTGTCCGAGCTGACGCCGGCCGAGCGCAATGTGGCGATGGTGTTCCAGTCCTACGCGCTCTATCCCCATCTGACCGTGCGCCAGAACATCGCCCTGCCGCTGGCGATGCGCCACATGACGCGGCTCGAGCGGCTGCCGCTCCTGTCGGGGCTGATGCCCTCGGCGCGGCGCAAGCGCGCCGACATCGCCCGCAGGGTCGAGGATGTCGCGCGGATGCTGGGCATCACCGATCTTCTGGAGCGCAAGCCCGGCCAGCTTTCGGGCGGCCAGCAGCAGCGCGCCGCCGTGGGCAGGGCGCTGGTGCGCGACCCCGCGCTGTTCCTGCTTGACGAGCCGCTGTCCAATCTCGACGCGGCGCTCAGGGTCCAGATGCGCGAGGAGCTGACCGCGCTGCACCGGCGCACCGGGCGCAGCTTCGTCTATGTCACCCATGACCAGGCCGAGGCGATGAGCATGTCCGACCGTGTCGTGGTGATGATGGGCGGGCGCATCGTCCAGCAGGGGGCGCCGCGCACGCTCTATGACGAACCGGCCAGCATCGAGGTGGCGCGCTTCATCGGCAGCCACCGCATCAACCTGATCGAGGTGCGCATCGAGAACGGGCGTCTCGTCGGTCCCTTCGCGCATCTGGGCGTCTCGGGCAGCGGCCTGCCGGCGCGGGCGGTTCTGGGCCTTCGGCCCGAGCATCTGCGCCCCGCCAGGGGCGGGCCGGTCGCGGCGCGGCTTGAGAAGGCCGAATATCTGGGCGCGGAGACCCTGCTGCATCTGCGCCTGCCCGACGGCGCCCGGCTGCGCGCGGTGGCGCCGGGGTCCTATGTGCCGCCACCCGAGGGCGACGGGGTGGAGCTGGAGGTGGCGCCGGGTCAGGCGCATCTGTTCGAGTCCGAGGGCGGCCAGCGGCTGCGGGTCGCGTTGCAGAGGGCGGCGTGATGCGGCCCGGGCGCAGGATCCGCGAGGCGCTGACCGACCTGTGGCTGGTCGGCCCCGGGGTCGCGGCGATGCTGGCGCTGATCTTCGTGCCGGTGGCGCTGGTGGCGGTGCTGTCCTTCACCGACTATCAGTTCGGCGCGCGCAGCTTCCGCTGGGTCGGGCTGGAGAACTACCACCGGCTGTTCACCGACCCGATCGGGCGCAAGGCGGTGACCAACACGCTTCTGTATGTCGCCATCGTCATCCCCTTCTCGATGACGCTGGCGCTTCTGGTCGCGCTGGGGCTGCACCGGCTGGCGCAGACCATGCCGCGGCTGTCGGGAATCCTGCAGGCGGCCTATTTCCTGCCGGTGGCCGCGACGCTGGTGGCGATGGCGATTGCCTGGCAGATGCTGCTGCACCCCTCGATCGGGCCGGTGAACGCGGTGCTGAAGCAGCTCGGCCTGCCTGCCCCGGACTGGCTGTCGGATCGGGGGCTCGTGCTCTACACCCTGGCCGCGATCGGCATCTGGCAGAGCGTCGGCTACAACATGGTGCTGTTCCTGGCGGGGCTGGCGGCCATTCCGCGCCATCTCTACGAGGCGGCGGCGGTCGACGGGGCGACCCGCGGCTGGGAAAGGTTCTGGACCGTCACCTGGCCGATGCTGGGTCCGACCACCCTGTTCGTGGCGGTGATCACCGCCACCAACGCCTTCCGCGTCTTCGAGACGGTGGCGACCCTGACCCGCGGCGGCCCCGCATTCGCCTCGGACACGCTGGTCTATGCCCTCTACCGAGAGGGCTTCGTCTACTTCAAGGCGGGCTATGCCAGCGCGATCACCATGGTCTTCTTCGTGGTGATGATGGTGCTGACGCTGGCGCAGTTCGCGCTGATCGAACGCAGGGTGCATTACAGATGAGGGTCCAGCCCGTCGTGACGCTGCTTCTGGTGCTGGGCGCGGCCATCGTGCTGCTGCCCTTCTTCTGGATGATCAGCGTCTCGCTCAAGCCCGCCGACGAGATCTTCACGCCCCATGTCGACCTTCTGCCCAGCCGGCTGGAATGGTCCAACTATGCGCGCGCCTTCACCGAGGTGCCGCTGGCGCGGTTCCTGCTGAACGGCGTGATCGTGTGCGCGGGCATCCTGGTGCTGCAGATCCTGTTCACCGTGCCCTGTGCCTTCGCCCTGGCGCAGCGGCGCTTTCCCGGGCGCACGCTGGTGTTCGGCATGGTGCTGGCGGGGCTTCTGGTGCCATTCCACGTCACCGCCATCCCCATCTTCCTGGCGCTGGCGCGGCTGAAGCTCCTCAACGGCTATGCGGCGCTGATCCTGCCCTTCGCGGCATCGGTCTTCGGGATGTTCCTGTTCCGCCAGTTCTTCGCCCGGCTGCCGGCGGATCTGATCGACGCGGCGCGGGTCGACGGGCTGTCATGGACCGCGATCGTCTGGCGGATCGCCTTTCCGCTGGCGCTGCCGGCGGCCACCGCCTTCGCCATCTTCTCGATCACCGCGCACTGGAACGACCTGTTCTGGCCGCTGATCGCCACCTCGGATCCCGCCATCGCCACGCCGCCGCGCGGCATCCTGTATTTCCGCGACCAGGAGGCGGGCGACGATGTCGGGCCGCTGATGGCCGCGGCCGTGGTGGTGACCGCGCCGCTGGTCATCGGATTCCTCCTCGCGCAGGGCGCCTTCGTTCGCAGCATCGCGACCGGAGGGCTGCGCGCATGAGGCAAGAACATCAGAGCGCCCCGGGCGCCGCGAGCAGCAATCCGTCCATCCAACCCAACAGACAGGGCAGACGCAGATGCGCAGACTTCTGATTGCCGGCCTGATGGTCTCCGCCGCCGGCAGCGCCGCGGCCGAGACCGTCTCCATCCGGGTCCACTACGCCATCCCGACCATCTGGGCCGAGACCCAGAAGGCGCTGGAGGCGGCCTTCGAGGCGCGCCATCCCGGGATCGACATCGTGCTGGACGGCCCGGCGGAGAGCTATGCCGAGGGGGTGCAGCGGCTGCTGCGCGAGGCGGTGGCGGGCACGCTGCCCGACGTCGCCTATGTCGGGCTGAACCGCTGGCGCATCCTCGAGGCGCGGGGTCTGACCCAGCCCCTGGACGGCTTCCTGGGCGACCGCGCCGCCGCGGCCGAGGCGGGCTATACCGGCGCGCTGCTGTCGCTGGGCCAGTACAAGGGCGTGCAGCACGCGCTGGCCACCTCGGCCTCGACGCTGGTGATGTATGTCAATCCCGATCTGGTGGCGCGCGCGGGCGGGTCGATGGAGGATTTCCCCACCACCTGGGACGGGGTGATCGCGCTGGCCGCCCGCATCGACGCGCTGGGCGACGACATCGACGGCATCTGGATCGACCGCCACGACTGGCGCTTCCAGTCGCTGCTGGGATCCTTCGGCGGCCGGCCGATGAACGAGGACGAGACCGACATCACCTTCGATGACGAGGCCGGCATCGCCGCAGCCACGCTGTATCGCCGCTTCGCGCAGGAAGCCGGGATGAAGAGCTATGGCGACGACCAGGCGCGGCAGGCCTATCCCGCCGGCACGCTGGGCATCATGCTGGAAAGCTCCTCGCTCCTGGCGCGCTTCCAGAAGGCGGCGGGGTCGCGCTTCGAGGTCACGGTGCGCAAGCTGCCCATCGCCGCCAGCGATCCCTCCCGGGTCTATTTCCCCACCGGTGGCTCGGCCATCGTGATGCTGACCGACGACCCGGCCAAGCAGAAGGCCGCCTGGGAATACATGCGCTTCGTCACCGGGCCGGAAGGCGCGAAGATCATCGTCGAGAACACCGGCTATGCGCCCACCAACGCGCTGGTCCTGAAGGACGAGAGCTATCTCGGCGCATTCTATGCCGCCAACCCCCAGGCCAAGGTCGCCCATGAGCAGGTCGCCGAGCATGCCGGCCCGTGGTATGCCTATCCGGGCGCGGAGGGGGTTGCGGTCACCGACCTGATCGCCGCGGCGCTGGTGGAGATCACCGAGGGCGCCGACCCTGAGACCCGGATCAAGGCGCTGGCCGAGACGCTGCGCGAGCGGCTGGGCATGAAGCGCTGACCACCGCGCGGCGCGCCATCGCGCCATCGCGGGCCGGCCCCGGACGGCCGGCCCGGTCATCGGCCGCAGGCCCCCCGGGTCTGCGGCCTTCGTCTGCGCGCGGTGTGTTCCGGCAGGATTGCGAATCGTTAGGAATCCTGATTATATGGCGGCAGCGGAGGCAGCCATGACGGCGCGGAAATCCCGGGGCAACAGCGGCAGCGGCCAGGCCGCGGCGGACCAGATCGCCGCCGGGCTGGCGCGGCTTGGCGCCTATATGCGCATGGCGGGCTGGCAGGCGGCCCATGCGCAGGGGCTGACCGCGACCCAGGCCGAGATCCTCGGCCATCTCGCCCGCCGCGGCCCGATGCGGGCGGGCGAGCTGGCCGCGGCGCTGGGGGTCACGCCCGCCACGCTGAGCGATTCCGCCGCGGCGCTGGTCGCCAAGGGCCTTGCCGCCCGCCGCCGCGATCCGGGCGACGGGCGGGCGGTGCGGCTCAGCCTCACCGCGGCGGGCGGGCGGGTGGCGCAGGCCCTCGCGGGCCCGCCCGGGGCGCTGTCGGCGGCGCTGGCCGCCCTCGACCCCCGGCAGGCCGGCGCGCTGCTGCGCGGGCTGGCAACGGTGATCCGCAGCCTGCAGCAGGCGCGCGCCATGCCGGTGCAGCGGATGTGCGTCACATGCCGCTTCTTCCGCCCCCATGTCCATGATGATGCCGACGCGCCGCATCACTGCGATTTCGTGAACGCCGCCTTCGGCGATGCCGCGCTGCGCATCGACTGCGGCGAGCACGAACCGGCCCCGGCCGCCGAGGCCGCTGCCCGCTGGCAGCGCTTCGACTCCGCCGGGGCCGACAGGCCGGGCGCCCCGTCCGCGGCCACGGACGGGACGCCCTTTCCGTCAACCGCCCCAGGAAGGACAGGAGACAACCGACCATGACATGCAGAGCCGATTTCCGCCACCCCGGACGCCTCGCCGCGGCGCTGATCGCGGCCCTGGCCGCCCCGCCGGCGGGCGCCGACGGCATCGCCGCCGCGCCGGGCAATGCGGCGCTGGCGCCCTTCGACATCGTGCGGACCACGATCACCGTGGAAGGCAACATCGCGACCTTCCGCATGGCGGTGTCGGGCCGCGCGGGCGAGAGCCGCCCGGCGCCGTCCGGCGCGCTGGCCGGGGCGACGGTGTTCGCCTATGTCTGGCCGACCACGCTCGACGCGGCGGTGGTCGGGTTCGAGCCGGGCGCCGGCATCCTCGCCCTGGCCGCAACCGCGCATCCCGATTTCGACGACACCCCGCTGTTCGACGAGAATGGCGATGCGATCGCGGCAATGACGGCGATCTGTGGCACAGCCACTGGGTGGTGCTGGGTCCCGACGATGCCTGCGGCCCCGGGGCGCTGAAGGTGATCGACATCCCCGAGGGCACCCGCCCGCGGCTTCCCGCGACCTGGCCCGGGCTGCCGCTTCTGATCGACAGCCCCGGCTGGCAGCCGGTCCTGTCCGGCGAGAGCGTGGAGATCCGGGTCGCCTTCCCCGACATCGGCCCGGTTGCCGAAATGCGCTTCGACGGGGTCACGGCGGGGCTGCGCGTCAATGCCAACCTGCACGCCCCGCTTCTGTGCGTCACGGATGTGTTCGACGTGGCCTCGGGCGATCTCGGCCTGCCGGGCCGGGTGAACCGCTGAGCGGAGGGGCGTCCCCGGGCGGAGCGGGTTCCGCGCGGGGGCGCCGCCGGCCCGCCTCAGCCCCGCCGGCCGATCGCGCGCACCGCCTCGATGAAGCGGCGCAGCATCGGCAGCTGGTGCTCGGACTGGCGATAGGCGATCCCGGCCGGCGTCTCCCAGAAGACCCCCGGGGTCACCAGCGGCCGGACGCCGTGGCGCGCCGCCTGCCGGGCCATCACCTCGGGCATGTGGGCGAGGAAGCGTCCGCCCGCGACCAGCTCCAGGATCGCGCTTTGCGAGGAGGATTCGACCGCGATCCGCGGCGGCGGGCAGCCATGGGCGGCGAAGTATGACCAGATGCGCCCGGTGCCGACGTGATCGCCGCCCAGCGTGACCCAGGGAAACCGCGCCAGCTCCTCGGGCGCGACATCGTCGCGGCCCGCAAGCGGATGGCTGTCGGCGGCCACGACCACATGGCGCAGGTCGATGATCGGCTCGCGCGCGATCTCGGCGCGGTTCGGGAAGTCGAGCGAGGCGCAGACGATGTCGATCTCGCCGCCGATCAGGCCGGGGATCAGCGTGTCGATCACGCCCGCGCGCAGCGAGAAGCGGACATGGGGGTGGAGGCTGGCGAAGCGGTCGAGGATCGGCGGCAGGAAGCAGCTGTACCAGACCGGCCCCGCGCCGATGCGGATCAGCCCCTCGGACCCGCCGCGGGCGGCGGCGATCTCGGCCAGCGCATGGCGGTACTGGATGTCCATCAGCCTGACGCGCCGGGCCAGGATGTCGGCATAGCGTGTCGGCACCACCCCGCCGGGCCGCCGTTCGAACAGCGCGACGCCGAGATCGCCCTCCAGCTTCTGGATCGCCTTGCTGACCGCGGGCTGGGTGATGCGCAGCCGTTCCGCCGCGGCGCTGATGCCGTGGCTTTCGTAGACGGCGAGGAAGCAGGCGAGCAGGCGCGCATGCATGGTGGCCTCCGCTTCGGCCGGACATTCGATTTCGGCATGGTGGATAGCGGATTTTGCTGCAAGGCACCATGAACAAGAGTTATACCTGCGCGATCCGAAGCTATTTGATCCGGTGCGCCGCCGGTGCTCGAATGACCCCAGCAGGTCAGTGCCGAGCACAGGAGGAGGCAGATGCCCGCCGTGGCGGATCCGGCAACCGGACTGGAATTCTACGAGCTCAGTCACGAATGGGGGCATGGCGCGCCGTCGCTGCCGGGCGATGACGATGTCCAGCTCAGGCGCACCGTCAAGCACGCCCAGCACGGCGTGATGGCCCACCGAATCCGCATGGTGATGCATTCGGGCACGCACATCAACGCCCCGATCCACCTGATCCAGAAGGGCATCGGCGTGGGCGCGATCGCGCTGGAGCGCTGTTTCGGCAATGGCGTCGTGCTGGACATCCCCAAGGGCCGCTGGGAGCTGGTCGGCCCCGAGGATCTGGTGGCCGCGCGCCCCGCCCCGCAGCGCGGCGACATCGTGGTGATCCGCACCGGCTGGCACCGGCGCTATTCCGACAGCCTGGAATATTTCGGCGATTCCCCCGGCCTGTCGAAGGCCGGCGCCGAATGGCTGGTCGGCATCGGCGCCAAGCTGGTGGCGATGGACACCCCTCAGATCGACCACCCGCTGGCCACATCGCTGGGCCCCCATCGCGGCGGGCCGCAGATCAAGCGGCTGGCCGCGCGCTATGCCGCCGAGACCGGGCGCGACGCGCTGGCCGATTTCCCGGAATGGAACCCCGCGCACCGCGCGCTGCTGGCCGCGGGGATCCCGACGATCGAGAATGTCGGCGGCGATGTCGCCGAGCTTGCCGGCCGGCGCGCCACCTTCCAGTGCTATCCCTGGCGCTGGTACGAAGGCGACGCCTGCCCGGTGCGGTTCGTGGCCATGCTGGATCCGGGCGGTGCCTGCCGGATCGACAGCGGCGCGGCGGAATGACGGAGGGGCCAGCGAGCGGAACCGACGGGCTGCAGTTCTTCGACCTGACCCATCGCTGGGGGCACGGCATGCCGGAATGGCCCTCCGCGCCGGGGGTCAATGTGACGGTCAGGAAGTTTCACGCCAAGGATGGCGTCTATCAGACGGAATTCGAGGGGATCATGCATCGCGGCACGCACATGGACGCGCCGCTGCATGTGACCGAGAACACCCCGACGCTGACCGGCTATCCGCTGTGGCGCTTCTTCGGCACCGGGGTCGCGGTCTCGATCCCCAAGGGCAAGTGGGAGGTGATCACCGCCGAGGATCTGGAAAACGCCCGCCCCCGGATCCGCGAGGGCGACATCGTGATGATCAATACCGGCATGCATCACCGGATGGCGGACACCGACGAATATTACGCCTATTCCCCGGGCCTGTACAAGGAAGCCGCGGAATGGCTGGTGGAGCGCCGGGTGAAGATGGTCGGCGTCGACGTGCAGGCGCTGGACCACCCGCTGGGAACCAAGCTGGTCGATCACGGCCCCGGCCCCTCGCACCCGCATCTGATCGACGAATACCGCGCGGCCACCGGGCGCGAGCTCCGCGACGACTTCCCCTACTGGGAGATCGCCCACAAGACCCTGATGGTGAAGGGCGGCATCCCCGGCATCGAGAATGTGGGCGGCGATCTCGACAAGGTGACCGGCCGCCGCTGCACCTTCATGGCCTTTCCCTGGCGCTGGCCCCAGGGGGAGGGCTGCGGCGTGCGGGTGATCGCGGTGATCGATCCCGACCAGACCTTCCGCTTCGAGACGGGGAGGCGCGCCCGATGACCATATCCGAACCCCTGCGCAACCCGCTGTCGCTGCTCGATGTCTCCGGCAGGGTGGCGGTGATCACCGGGGCCTCGGGCGCCTTCGGGCGCGCCTGCGCGCTGGCGCTGGCCGCGCTGGGCGCGCGGCTCGCGCTCGCCTCGGGTTCGGCCGACGAGCTGGAGGCGGTGGCCGCCGAGGTGGCCGAGGTCGCCCGCGACGGCGCCCGGGCCGTGACCATCCTGCGCAGGCCCGATTCGCTGGCCGATGCCGAGCATATCCGTGACCGCGCGCTGGAGGCGTTCGGCCGCATCGACCAGCTGGTCATCGCGTCGGGGACCAACCGCCCGGCCTTCATCCAGGACCAGCCGCCCGAGGACTGGCAGCATGTGATGGACGTCAATGTGCGCGGTCCCTGGCTGATGGCCAAGGCGGTGGGCAGCTGGTGGATCGCCAACCGGGTGCGGGGCAAGATGCTGATGATGTCCTCGGTGCGCGGCCGGCACGGGAACTATTCGGGATACACCGCCTACTGCACCTCGAAGGGCGCCACCGACGCGCTGACCCGGGTGCTGGCCACCGAATGGGGCCAGTATGGCATCACCGTGAATGCGATCGCGCCGACGGTGTTCCGCTCGAAGCTGACCGCATGGATGTGGAGCGAGGACGAGGTCGGGCAGGCGACGCGCCGGCGGTCGCTGTCGCGCACCCCGCTGGGCCGGCTGGGCGAACCCGAGGACCTGATCGGCATGGCGCTCTACCTGCTGTCGCCGGCCTCGGACTTCTGCACGGGACAGGTGATGTATGTCGATGGCGGCTACACCGCCGGCTGAGGCGGCGCAGGAGCCGATCCCCCCCCCGGGGCGCCGATCGGCGTGCTGGGCGCGGGGCTGATGGGCCACGCCATCGCCTATCTCTTCGCCCGGGCAGGGCATGAGGTGCGCGTCCACGATCCCTCGCCCGCCGCGATCGCCGCGCTGCCCGACCGGCTGGCGCAGATCGCCAGGCTCCTCGGCGACGGGCCCGCGGTGGCGGCCCGGGTGCGGGCCGCGGACAGTCTGGAAGCGGCGGTCGCCGGGGCGGGCTGCGTGATCGAGGCCGCCCCCGAGGATGCCGGGCTGAAGCGGGAGCTGTTCGCCCGCATCGAGGCCGCCGCCCCCGCCGGGGCGATCCTCGCCTCGAACACCTCGGCGATCCCCATCGCCACCATCGCCGGGCGGTGATCATGGTCTTCTACATCGTCCTGGGCTGCTTCATGGACGCCATGTCGATGATCCTGCTGACGGTGCCCTTCGTGTTCCCGGTGATCGTCGCGCTGGGTTTCGATCCGATCTGGTTCGGGGTGGTGATCGTCACCGTGGCCGAGCTGGGGCTGATCACGCCGCCGGTCGGCATGAACCTGTTCGTGATCCAGGGGGTGGCGGGCGACCTGCCATCGGGCACGGTGATGCGGGGGATCGTGCCGTTCTTGCTGGCCGACATGGTGCGGCTCGCGGTCCTGATCGCATTGCCGCAGATCGCCCTGTGGCTGCCGGGGTTCATGTGATCGCGGCGCCGGGTCGCGCCGCCGCAAGGGGTTGCGCGCGAAGGGGATGACGGCGGATCGGCACTCGCCCGATGGCGGGCGCGAGTGACCCCGCGCGCGCCCGGCGCGCGACGGTTTCGCCCGGCGGGTTCCCATTCCGGCGCAAGGGCCTATCATGCGGGCCATGACACGACTGATCATCGCTTCCAACCGCACGGCGCGGCCGGGCGAGGCGCGCCCCGGCGGGCTTGCGGTCGCCCTGCTCGATGCGCTGAACGACCGCGGCGGCATCTGGTTCGGCTGGTCGGGCGAGGTTCTCGAGCGCGAGACCCGCGGCATCAACCTGCTCGTGGATGGCAAGGTGGATTTCGCCCTGGCAAACCTGACCCGGCGCGAATACGAGGGCTACTATCTGGGCTATGCCAACCGGGCGCTATGGCCGGTGCTGCATTATCGCGTCGATCTGGCGGAATTCGACGACGAGGCATTCTCGATCTACGAGGATGTGAACCGGCGCTTCGGCCGCCTTCTGGCGCAGCTTCTGCGCGCCGACGATCTGGTATGGATCCACGACTATCACTTCTTCCTTCTGGCGCGTGAGCTGCGCTACAACAACTGGCGGGGGCCGACGGGCTTCTTCCTGCACATCCCCTTTCCCGCGCCCGAGGTGTTCGCCGCGCTTCCCGCCCATGTCCAGATCGCCCGCGGCCTGGCCGAACATGATCTGGTCGGCTTCCAGACCCGGCGCGACACCGAGAATTTCCGCCGCTACATGGCCGAGCATCACGGCGCCGAACTGCAGCAGGATGGCTGGCTGCGCGTCTTCGGGCGCCGGCTGCGCGCCGCGGCCTTCCCGGTGGGCATCGACCCCGACGAGATTCGCCGCGCCGCAACCGACGCGTCCGCGAGCGCGCCCGCCGAGCGGCTGGGCCGGATCCTCGAGGACCGCGCCCTTGTCCTGGGCGTCGATCGCATGGACTATTCCAAGGGCCTGCCGCAACGGCTGGCCGCCTTCGGCGCGCTGCTCGACAATTACGACCAGCTGCGCGGGCGGGTCAGCTATGTGCAGATCTCGCCCCTGTCGCGCGAGGAGGTCAACGCCTATGCCGACCTGCGCGAGGAGGTCGACCGCCTGGCCGGGCGCATCAACAGCGAACATGCCGACCTGACCTGGACGCCGATCCGCTATCTGGTGCGCGGCTATCCGCGCGAGACCCTGGCCGGGCTCTATCGGCTGGCCCGGGTCGGGCTGGTGACGCCGCTGCGCGACGGGATGAACCTGGTTGCCAAGGAATTCGTCGCCGCCCAGGATCCCGAGGATCCCGGCGTGCTGGTCCTGTCGGAATTCGCCGGCGCCGCGGAACAGCTGGACGCCGCGCTGCTGGTCAACCCCCATGACGTCAACGCGGTCGCCGCGGCGATATGGCGGGCGCTGGAGATGCCGGCCGATGAGCGGATCGAGCGCTGGCAGGCGCTGGACAGCGTGATCCGCGATGCCGACGTCGCCCGGTGGCGCAACAGCTTCCTCGACGCGCTGACCGCCGCGGCGGCCGAGACGCGCACATGAGCGGGCAGGATCCGCCGCGGCTGGCGCGCGGTGATGCGCTCTTCCTCGATTTCGACGGCACCCTGGCCGAGATCGGCCCGGATCCCGACGCGATCACGCTGCCCGCGGGCGCGGCGGCGCTGCTCGACGGGCTCGCCGCCGCGCTGGGCGGGGCGGTGGCGGTGATCAGCGGGCGGGGGCTCGCCGACCTGGCCGGGCGCGTGCCCGCGGGGCTGTGGCGCATCGGCGCCCACGGGCTGGAGG
>RFGB01000291.1 GCA_003697125.1 Alphaproteobacteria bacterium | reverse complement strand
TGCCGACACCGCCGAGCGCTTCCTCGCCCGTGCCCCACTGGCCCAGACCACATCCTTCGGCGGCGTGCACAGCTCGGCCGAAAGGCGGGCGCGCTGGGGCGATGCGGTGCCGCCCGGTTTCGTGCGCCTGTCGGTCGGATGCGAGCCGGCCGGGGAACTGTGGCGCGGCATCGCCGCGGCGCTCGACGCGCTGGCCTGACCCCGCCCCCGTCCCGCAGAGCGCCGTCCCGCAGCCCCGGTCCCGCGGTCCCCGGCGGCGCCCCACGCCGCGCAGCGGCGGCGCCGCGCGGGGGTTCGATGCCCCCGCGCGGCGTCCCCCCGCCGGCGCATCACGCGCTGCGCGCCGCGATCAGGCCCATCTGTTCCAGCTTCAGGATCACCTGCTGGGCGCAGTAATCCACCTCCATCCCGGTGGTGTCCACGCGCAGTTCCGGATTCTCCGGCACCTCATAGGGGTCCGAGATGCCGGTGAACTCCTTGATCTTCCCCTCGCGGGCCAGCTTGTAGAGCCCCTTGCGGTCGCGCTTCTCGCACTCCTCCAGCGGCGTGGCGACGTGAACCTCGACGAAGGCGCCATACTGCTCGATCATCTCGCGCACCGCGCGGCGGGTGGCCGCATAGGGCGCGATCGGCGCGCAGATCGCGATCCCGCCATTCTTGGTGATCTCCGAGGCCACATAGCCGATGCGGCGGATGTTGATGTCGCGGTGTTCCTTGGAGAAGCCCAGCTCGGAGGACAGGTGCTTGCGCACCACGTCGCCGTCGAGCAGCGTCACCGGCCGGCCGCCCATCTCCATCAGCTTGACCATCAGCGCGTTGGCGATGGTGGACTTGCCCGAACCCGACAGCCCGGTGAAGAAGACGGTGAAGCCCTGCTGGCTGCGCGGCGGGAAGCGGCGGCGCAGCTCCGCCACCACCTCGGGGAAGGAGAACCATTCGGGAATCTCCAGCCCCTCGCGCAGCCGCCGGCGCAGCTCGGTGCCCGAGATGTCGAGGATGGTGTCCCCCTCCTCCACCTCGTTGCGCGGCAGATACTGGGCCTTCTCCTGCACATAGACCATGTGCTTGAAGTCGACCATCTCGACGCCGATCTCCGCCTCGTGTTCCTTGAACAGCTCCTGCGCGGCATAGGGGTCGTAGAAATCCTCGCCCCGGGAATTCTTGCCCGGCCCGGCATGGTCGCGCCCGACGATGAAATGGGTGCAGCCATGGTTCTTGCGGATCAGCCCGTGCCAGACCGCCTCGCGGGGCCCGGCCATGCGCATCGCCAGGTTCAGAAGGCTCAGATGCGTCGTCGCCGCGGGATACTTGTCCAGCACCGCCTCATAGCAGCGCACCCGGGTGAAATGGTCCACGTCGCCGGGCTTGGTCATGCCGACGACGGGATGGATCAGCAGGTTCGCCTGCGCCTCGCGTGCGGCGCGGAAGGTCAGTTCCTGATGGGCGCGGTGCAGGGGATTGCGGGTCTGGAAGGCGACGATGCGCCGCCAGCCCATCTTGCGGAAGAAGGCGCGCAGCTCGTTGGGCGTGTCGCGGCGGGCCTTGAAGTCGTAATGCACCGGCGGCTGGATGCCGGTGATCGGCCCGCCCAGATAGACGGGCCCCGCGACATGGTGCAGATAGTTCACCGCCGGGTGGGCGATGTCGTCGGCGCCGAAGACCCGCTCGGCCTCCAGCCGCTTGTCGGGCACCCACTTGTCGGTCACCGACATGATGGCGAGGATCACGCCCTCGGGATCGCGCAGGGCGATGTCCTGGCCCGGCTCGACGGTGGCGGCGAAGGCCTCCGACACATCCAGCGTGATCGGCATCGGCCACAGCGCGCCATCGGCAAGGCGCATGCGCTCGACCACGCTTTCATAGTCGGCCTGGCTCAGGAACCCCTTCAGCGGATTGAATCCGCCATTCATCAGCAGCTCGATGTCGCACAGCTGGCGCGGCGACAGGTCCCAGGACGGCAGCTCGGACGCCTCGTGCTTGAGCTTCGCCGCGCTTTCCCAGGAGACATAGAGCTCGGGGATCGGCTGGACATTGGGCGTCGTCATCGTCAAGGCTTCTTTCTGACTGTGCCCGGCGCGGGCCGGGGGAATTGCGCATCTATGTGTGGCTTGCCGGCGCGGGGGACGGCAGCGCGCCTTTTCGCCCCGCCGTCGCGGAAAGACAATCGTCCGGTGAAAAAAAACCGCCTTGATGCGACAGGATGTCGGGGAAGTGTCGCCGCGGCGCCGCGGCGGGTCTGGGCGCTGAGCGACGGCGTGCCCGGCCATGAGGCGCGCACGCGCGGAATTCTGGCCGCGCTGCGCCGGCTGGGCCCGGTCGAGGCGCAGATCCTGCCCGGCGCGCTGCGCGGGCGATGGGCGCGGGGGGTGATGGCGCTGGCCGGCCCGGGCGCGCCGTGGTGGCTGGTCGCGGCCTGCCACCGCATGGAATTGCCCGCCGGGCGGCCCGACCTGGTCACCGGGGCGGGCGGGCGCACCCAGTTCCTCGCCGCCGCACTGGCCGCGCGCTTCGGCGTGCCGGCGCTGTTTGCGGGTCTGCCGCGGCACATCGACGGGCATCGCTTCGCCGCGGTGCTGTGCCCCTATCCGGTGCCGGGGCTTGGCAACCTGATCGAGCTGGAGCTGCCGCTGTCGGATGTCGAGCCCGAGACGGCGCGCGCGGCCGGCGCCGCGCTGCGCGCCCGGGCGGGCGGGCCGGTCTGGACATTGCTGGCCGGCGGCGACGGGGCCGGCTATCGCTACGAAGCCCCGGAATGGACCGCGCTCGGCCGCGCGGTGGCCGAGGGCGCGGCGCGGGCGGGGGCGCGGCTGTGCCTGGCAACCAGCCGCCGCACCGGTGCCGCGGCCGAGGCGGCGCTGCGCGCGGGGCTGGGCGCGGCGGCCGGCGCGGCCCCGGCGGCGCTGTGGTGGGCGCAGGGTGATCGCGGGCCGGTGCTGCCGCTGATCGGGGCGGCGGATCTGGTTCTGGTCACCGCCGACAGCGCCAGCATGATCGGCGAGGCGGTGGCCGCCGGCCGGCCGGTGGTGGCGCTGGAACCCGCCCTGGCCGCGCCCGCGCCGCGCCACCGGGCGGTGCTGACCGGGCTGGCCGCCCGCGGCCGCCTGCAGCTGATGCCGATCGCCCGGCCGGCGCTGCCGCCCCCGCAGGGCTTCCGGCCGGTCGAGATCTCGCCGCTTCAGACGCTTGCCGAGGCGCTGGCCCGGATCCTCTAGCCGCGCCGGCCCAGATGGTGGCGGAGATCCTCGACCAGCCGCCGCCAGGCAAAGGCGAGGGGGCGCGGGCGCCGGAAGGTCCGGAAGCCCGCCCGTGACCGGCGCGGGCAGCGGATCGGGGTCAGCGGGCCGAAATGGCGCTGCAGCCGGTCGCGCCACCAGCCATGGGGGTGCAGGCTGACATGGGCGTTGCGCCCGTCGGGAAGCCGCTGCACCGCGGGGCGGGTGTCCACGACGATGATCGCCTCGCGGCACAGGCTGCGCATGTCGGCGATCACCGCGTCCAGATCGTCCTCCTCGACATGTTCCAGAACGTCGATGCAGATCAGAAGGTCGGCGACCTCCCCGGGCCGCGCGGCATGTTCGGGGATCGCGGGATCATAGCGGATCGGCCGGAAGCCGATGTCGCGCGCGAGGATGTCGATCAGCCGCGACTGGCCGCAGCCGTAATCGATCACCGAGGCCGGGCCGAGCAGGGCGATCTCGGGGCGCAGGAAGCGCAGATACTTCACCGAGGTGTCGCCATAGGCCTCGGTGGCGTGCTTGTTGCGGTAGAATTCGATCAGCGCATCGCGGCCCGGCATGGCACCCTCCCCCCGGGCGTTTACGCGCGCCGGACGGGCTTGGCAACCGCGGCGCGGCGGGCGGTGCTTGACCTTCCCCCGCGCGGCGGTGCGAATTGCCGGCGATGCAGGTCGAATCGGAGGCGGCGCATGGCGGATGCGGAAGGACCGGTGCTGGACTGGCTGGCCGGGCACGAGGGGGCGATGGCCGATCTGCTGCGCGATCTGGTCAATGCCGATGGCGGCACCCATGACAAGGCCGGGGTCGACCGCGCGGGCAGGATCCTGACCGACTTCTGGGCCGCGCACGGCATCCCCTTCACCGTCACGCCGGTGGAACGCTTCGGCGACATCCTGCGCGCCGACCTGCCCGGCCCCGCCGCGGGCGGCGACCCGCGCCCGGTGCTGCTTCTGGGCCATCGCGACACGGTGTTCCCGAAGGGCGAGGCGGCGCGGCGGCCGTTCCGCATCTCGGACGGGCGCGGATACGGGCCCGGCGTCGCCGACATGAAGGGCGGGCTGGTGATCGAGGCCTTCGTCCTGGCCGCCTTCGCCGCCTGCGGCGCGCCGCTGCCG
>RFGB01000290.1 GCA_003697125.1 Alphaproteobacteria bacterium | reverse complement strand
ATCAGGTCCTGCGGCATCACCGTGTCGATCTCGACCGAGCTCATCCGCTCCTTGATCGCCCGCTCCATGCGCAGAAGGCCGATGCGGTACTGGTTCTCCATCAGCTCGCCCACCGAACGCACCCGGCGGTTGCCCAGATGGTCGATGTCGTCGATCTCGCCCTTGCCGTCGCGCAGGTCGACCAGCGCCTTGATGACGGCGATGATGTCTTCCTTGCGCAGCACGCGGACGCTGTCGGGCGCGTCGAGATCGAGGCGCATGTTCATCTTCACCCGCCCCACCGCGGACAGGTCATAGCGTTCCGGGTCGAAGAACAGCGACTGGAACAGCGCATCGGCCGCCTCGACGGTGGGCGGCTCGCCGGGGCGCATGACGCGGTAGATGTCCAGAAGCGCGGTCTCGCGGTTCCAGTTCTTGTCCACCGCCATGGTGTTGCGGATATAGGCGCCGACATTGACATGGTCGATGTCCAGCACCGGGATCTCCTGATAGCCGGCCTCGATCAGGGCATCGAGCAGCTTGTCGGTGATCTCGTCGCCCGCCTCGGCATGGATGCGCCCGTTCGAGCCGTCCACCAGGTCGCGCGCGACATAGCGGCCCAGGATATCCTCGAAGGGAACCAGCACCTCCTTCACGCGGCCCTCGGAAATCAGCCGGTTGACGGTGCGCGGCGTCACCTTCTCGCCCGCCTTCGCGATCACCTCGCCGGTGGCCGCATCCACGATGTCATGGGCGGGCTTTATGCCGCGGATCCGCTCGGGGAAGAAGGGAACCGCCCAGCCCGCGCCGGTGCGGCGATAGGTCAGGGTGTTGTAATAGGCCTGGCAGATCCCCTCCTGGTCCAGCCCCAGGGCATAGAGCAGGGTGGTCACCGGCAGCTTGCGCCGGCGGTCGATGCGCGCATGCACGATATCCTTGGCATCGAATTCGAAATCGAGCCAGGATCCGCGATAGGGGATGATCCGCGCGGCGAACAGGAGCTTGCCCGAGGCGTGGGTCTTGCCCTTGTCGTGGTCGAAGAACACGCCCGGAGAGCGGTGCATCTGGCTGACGATCACCCGCTCGGTCCCGTTGACGATGAAGGTCCCGTTGGGCGTCATCAGGGGCATGTCGCCCATGTAGACGTCCTGCTCCTTGATGTCCTTGACCGACTTGGCACCGGTGTCGGGATCGACCTCGAACACGATCAGCCGCAGCGTGACCTTCAGCGGCGCCGAATAGGTCATGTCGCGCTGCTGGCACTCCTCGACGTCATATTTCGGCGGCTCCAGCTCGTAGCGCACGAACTCCAGGACGGCGGTGTCGTTGAAGTCCCGGATCGGGAAGACCGACTGGAACACGCCCTGCAGCCCGACGCCATCCTCGGGCGTCCCGCTCTCCCCGGACTGAAGGAACAGGTCGTAGGAGCTCTTCTGGACCGCGATCAGGTTCGGCATCTCGGCGACCTCGGCGATCTTGCCGTAATACCGCCGAATGCGCTTGCGACCGGAATGGGTGTGGGCCATGCTGTCTCAACCTTCAGCTTTCGCCGTTCCGGGATGGGGGCCCGGGTCCGGCAGCTCGCTACGGGTTCGCGGTTCCCATGCGGTGGCGATGTCCCACGTCGCCCTTCCCGGAACCGCAACGCCTTCCGGGGCGGCAGTGTCGGCTGCCGCCCGGGAAGGCCTTGCTGTGAAATCCGCTCCTGCCGTCAGGTATCCGCTCCGCCTCAACCGGGCCGCAGGGTGCCGGGGCCGCGTGCGGCGCCCCCGGCGATGTCGATGCGGGACCGCACCGGCCGCGGTCCCGGCCGGGTCACTTCAGCTCCACCTTCGCGCCGGCGGCCTCCAGCTTCTTCTTGATCTCCTCGGCCTCGGCCTTCGGCGCCTGTTCCTTCACCGCCTTGCCGCCGGCCTCGACCAGATCCTTGGCCTCCTTCAGGCCAAGCCCGGTGATGGCGCGGACCTCCTTGATCACCTCGATCTTCTTCGGCCCCGCCTCGACCAGGATCACGTCGAACTCGGTCTTCTCCTCCTCGGCCGGGGCGGCTTCGCCACCGCCCGCGGCCGGACCGGCCACCATCACCGCGCCGCCGGCGGCGGGCTCGATGCCGTATTCGTTCTTCAGGATGTCCTTGAGCTGCGCCGCCTCGAGCAGGGTCAGGTTCACGATCTCTTCGGCGAGTTTCTTCAGATCAGCCATTGTTCCGTTTCCGTCCGTCTGTTGTGTGGGTCCGGTGCCGCGACGCCGCGCGCCGGGCCGTTCCCACGGATGCCGATGTCAGGCCGCCTCGCGTTCCTCGAGCGTCTTGAGGATTCCCGCGATGTTCGAGCCCGGCGCGCCGATCGCCGCCGCCAGCTGCGCGGCGGGCGATCCGATCATGCCGACGATCTGCGCGATCAGTTCCTCGCGCGACGGCATGGCGGCGACCGCATCGACCCCTGCGGGGTCGAGCACCGTCTCCCCCATCGCTCCGCCAAGGATCTGATACTTCGGATTGACCTTGGCGAATTCCTTCGCGACCTTGGCCGCGACGACAGGGTCCTCGGAATATGCGAGCACCGTCTGCCCCTTCAGGAGGGAGGCCATGCCCGCGCACGGCTTTCCTTCCAGGGCGATCTTGGCGAGCCTGTTCTTGGCAACGCGAACCCCGCCCCCGGCCTTTCGCATCCGGTTGCGGAAGTCCTGCATCTCGGCAACCGTGAGTCCGGCGTAGTGCGCGACCACGACGACACCAGAGTCCGCGAAGATCTGGCCGAGCTGGGCGACCACTTCTTCCTTCTGGGCTCTGTCCACAGTGCTTCTCCTCGATGTGGCGGGGTGGCCCCCGCCGGCTCTTCCTGCCGGGCCGTTGCCGCCCCGGCGCTTCGGTCCCCGTCCCGGGTCCCGCCAAGACCGCCCGGGGGCGCGCCCCCTGGCTGATCCTGTCCGTTACCCGTCTATGGCAGGCCTTACGGGAAACCCCGCCCGCCGTCTCGGACGAGCGGCCGGCCCCGCGGGGCCGGCCGTGCACCCCCTTGCGGGGGATTCACTCGGCCACGGCGTCCGCCACGGCCACCGACACGCCCGGCCCCATGGTGGAGCTGAGCGAGATCTTCTTCAGATAGACACCCTTCGCGCCCGCCGGCTTGGCCCGGTTCACCGCCTGCACGAAGGCGCGCGCATTCTCGACCAGCTTCTGGGCGTCGAAACTCGCCTTGCCGATGCCGCCATGGACGATGCCGGCCTTCTCGACCTTGAACTGCACCTGGCCGCCCTTGGCATTCCGGATCGCGGTGGCGACATCGGGGGTCACCGTGCCAACCTTGGGGTTCGGCATCAGGTTCCGCGGCCCCAGGATCTTTCCCAGCCGCCCCACGATCGGCATCATGTCGGGCGTCGCGATGCAGCGGTCGAAATCGATGCGGCCGGCCTGGATCTGTTCGGCCAGATCCTCGGCACCGACGATGTCGGCACCCGCCTCGCGCGCCTCGTCCGCCTTCGGCCCGCGGGCGAAGACCGCCACCCGCACCGTCTTGCCGGTGCCGTTGGGCAGGTTGACCACCCCGCGCACCATCTGGTCGGCGTGCCGGGGATCGACGCCCAGATTCATCGCGATCTCGATCGTCTCGTCGAACCGGGCGCTGGCATTCTGCTTCACCAGGGCCACCGCCTCGGCCAGCGGCAGATTGGACTTTCCCGCCACCGCGGCGCGCGCGGCGCGAACCCTCTTTCCGTGCCTGGCCATGGCGTTACCCCTTCACCTCGATGCCCATCGACCGCGCCGAGCCGAGGATGATCTTCATTGCCGCCTCGATCGAGTTGGCATTGAGGTCCTTCATCTTTGCCGCGGCGATCTCGCGCACCTGGCGCGCGGTCACGGTGCCCGCCACGGCGCGGCCCGGCGTCTTGGAGCCGGACTGGATCTTCGCCGCCTTCTTCAGCAGATAGCTTGCCGGCGGGGTCTTGATCTCGAAGGTGAAGGACTTGTCCTGGTAATAGGTGATGATGGTGGGCAGCGGCGTGCCCGCCTCATAGTCCTGGGTCCGCGCGTTGAATTCCTTGCAGAACCCCATGATGTTGATGCCGCGCTGACCCAGCGCCGGACCGATGGGGGGCGAGGGATTCGCCTTTCCCGCCGGCACCTGAAGCTTCAGCGAGCCGATCACTTTCTTGGCCATCGGGCCATCCTCCTCTCAACCGCCCCGAAGGACGCGTCCCCGGGGGGCTCATGGTCCGTGGTCCGGCCCGCGCGGCGCGCCGCGCCGGCCTCCCACGCATGCCGGATCAGGTCGGCTTCTGGACCTGCCCGAATTCCAGCTCGACCGGCGTGGCCCGGCCGAAGATCGACACCGCCACCTTGACCCGGCCCGCGCCCTCGTCGACCTCCTCGATCGTGCCCGCCAGCCCCTCGAACGGCCCGTCGGTCACCGTCACCTTCTCGCCCACCTCGAAGGTGATCGCCGGACGCGGACGCTCGCGCCCCTCCTCGACCACGTTCAGAAGCCGGGCGACCTCGGAATCGGACATCGGCGTCGGCCGCCCCTGCGGCCCGAGGAATCCCGTCACGCGGCTGGTATTGGTGATCAGGTGATAGGCCTCGTCGGTCATCTCCATCTTGACCAGCACATAGCCCGGCATCAGGCGGCGCTCGGTCTGCACCTTCTTGCCGCGGCGCACCTCGATGACGTCCTCGGTGGGGACGACCACCTCCTCGATCACGTCGGTCAGCCCGGCCTTGGCCGCCCCGTCGCGGATCGCCTCGGCAACCTTCTTCTCGAAGTTGGAAAGGACATGCACCGAATACCAGCGCTTGGCCATCTGCTCCTCGCCCTCTCCGCCGCCTCGGCCGCGCGGTCCGTCCGCGTCAACCCCGATCACGCAGCACCGGGCGCGCCGCGAATCGGCACGCCCCGCTCCCTCAGCCGGAGGCGGCTGTCTAGCCCCCCCGGGCGCCGTGTTCAAGATGCCATCGAGAGGATACCCTCCAGCCCGAGCGCGATCAGCTGATCGACGATGAAGAAGAACAGGGCGAAGGCCACCGACATGACGAAGACGATGATCGTGGTGGTCACCGTCTCGCGCCGCGACGGCCAGGCGATCTTGGCGGCCTCGGCCCGGACCTGCTGCACGAACTGGAACGGATTCGCCCGGGCCATCCTCTCACTCCACGCAATGGGGCGCGCTGGCAGGGGCGATAGGACTCGAACCTACGACCCTCGGTTTTGGAGACCGATGCTCTACCAACTGAGCTACACCCCTAGCGCGCGATCAGGGAAATATGCGGATTCTTCCGCCGATGCAAGGGGCGCGCGCCGTCAGCCGCCCGGTGCGCGCGCCTGCGCGATGGCGACGATGCGGGCCGGGGCCAGTATCGGCGGCAGGATCGACAGCACCCGCCCGTCGGGATCGAGCAGGTAGAGGAAGGAGCCGTGGGCATATATCGGCCCGGTCACGTCCGAAAACAGCACTTCGCGCGCGACCCCGAAGGCGGCCCGGGCCGAGGCCAGCGCCGCCTCGGTCCCGGTCAGGCCCAGGAAGTCCGGGTGCAGCGGCTCCAGCGCCGCGGCCAGCGCGGCCGGGCTGTCGCGGTCGGGATCGACGGTGATCAGCACCGGCACCAGCGCCACGCCCGCCTCGGCCGCCAGCGCCGCCGCCTCGGCCATCGCCGGCAGCGCCACCGAACAGATCTGCTGGCAGCTGGCATAGCCGAAGAAGACGAGCTGCATCCGCCCCTGGGGGTCGCGCTCGCTGCGCGCCCGCCCGTGCTGGTCCACCAGCGCGAACGCGCCCCCCACCGGGGCGGGGAAGCCGTCGGCCGCGGCCGGGCCGGCCAGCAGCGCCATCACCAGCGCCGCGACCCTCACCGCCCCCGCTCCGCCGCGATGAAGGCGCGATCCGCCTCGGGCCCGAGCCCGAGATAGCCTCCGCGCGCGATCTCGGCCAGGATCCGCGGATCCTTGCGAAACCACGGCCCGGGCAGCGCCGCCGCCTCGGGATTGCGTGCCGCCCAGTCGGCGGTGAACCGGTTGGCGGGCGCCCACGCGCCCTTGGCGGGGCGGATGCGCTGCACCTGATAGACCGGTGCGGGGGTCATGGCCGGATCGCCGACCAGAAGCCCGTCCACCTCGACCATCTGCCCGCAGAAGGGCGCGAGATCGGCGACCGCGCCCGAGAACAGGGGCTGGGCGTTCTTCAGCGGCAGCACCAGCACGCCATCGGCGCTGCGCAACAGCCCCAGCTGCCGGGTGCCGGCGCCGCAATCGGGCGGGCAGTCGCCGGCCAGCTGGCACAGAATGTCGACCACCCTGGCGGCGAATCGCGCCTTGCGCTCGCCCTGCAGGCCCCATTCGGCGGCCTCGCTGCCGGCCGAGAAGTCCTGCGCCGCCGCCGGCAGGGCGAGCAGCGCCGCGAGAAGCACCGCGCGCATCATGTTCACTCCCCCCCGGCCTCGGGAATGGCGAAAGGCGGAACCACGCCGAAATCCTCGTGATTGCGCCGGGTGATCCCGTGATCCTCGATCACCTCCGATATGATGATGTAGCGGATCCCGTCGCGTTCGTGCAGCATCCCCGATGCGGTCAGCCTGTGGCTGGCCACGGCCAGGAAGCCGCGCCCCCCGGCCGCGTCATCCGCGCCGGGCAGCTTCAGCACCATGTAGACCGTGCCGTCATCGGCCAGCAGCCCGACGGGGATGCCCCCCGCCGCACACCACAGCGCGCAGGTATGGTGGGCGCTGCCCACCACCGCGTCGGGGCCGCCCATGACCCCCGAGAAATAGCACCAGGTGTCGATCGCCTCGCCGGTCACGGTGACGTGGCGCCCTTCGGCCCCCGCGGTGGCCGGCTGGACCAGCGCCAGGGCGAGGGCCAGACCCGCCCGCACCGCGTGCCGGTGTCGTCCTGCCATGGCCGTCGCCCCCCCTGCGGCTGTCATGGCCGCGAGGATAGCCCGCCCCCGGCGAGGCGCCAAATCACGCTGCGGTGTGCCCGGCGCCGGCTCAGAAGACGGTCAGCGCCACCGTGGCGACGAACCGGCCCATATGCGGCGTGGCGATCTCGCGCAGCGCCGGCCCCTCGCCCGGCATGGCGGCGATCGGCGGCGCGGAACGGGTGCTGTGCTGGCTGGCCGCGCAGGCCGCCGCCCCCGGTTCCCGATCGCAGGGCAGCGCCGCGTTCGGAACGGGCGGCGCCGCGCAGCCCGCCACGCCCCCCAGCAGCGCCGCAAGCACGAGAAATCGCTTCATTCGGTCAGACATGTTCCGGCACCCTCGACAAGCCCCAGTGCGATGCCGCGGCCTTTTCGGCCTGCCCCCCCGGCAGGATCCGATGACAGCGCGAAATCATGGCAGCATCATGGCCGCGGCGGCGCGGCTTCCTGTCGGGACGGGCCAATGGGACGGGGGCGCCCTTCCGGGCGCCCCCCATCTGCGGCGTCGCGCCGCTTCTATTCGATGATCTTGGAGACGACGCCCGCGCCGACGGTGCGGCCGCCTTCGCGGATGGCGAAGCGCAGGCGCTCCT
>RFGB01000035.1 GCA_003697125.1 Alphaproteobacteria bacterium | reverse complement strand
GCGCAGCATCGCCTGCAGCGCCTCCCTGTCCATCCCCGCCAGGCCCAGCCGCTCCAGCGTCCGGCCGGTGGCGCGGAAATCGTCGTCGCAGATCGCCGAGCCGATCGCGAGAAGCCCGGTGGCGGTGGGTGCCGGCACCCCCGCCCAGTCGGCCACCGAGACCAGGAAGGCGAGGCCGATGGCGACATCCTCGCGCATGTAGCGATGGGTCGTCAGGTCGATCCGCTCCCGCCAGTCGCCCGAATCGGTCAGCCGCTCATGGGCCGCATTGCCATACATCCATTCCTCGCCGTCGGGATCGTAATGATCGGCCAGCGGGAAATGCGGCGCGCCATAGCCCAGCGCCTCGCGCAGGGCCATGCGCTCGCCATCGAGCCGGGTCGTCACCCGGCGCACGCTGGGCTGGGTGCCCTCGTTGTGGATGTCCCAGCGGTCGAAATGCTCGAGCGGTGCGGCATTCATCACGATCAGCGGCGGATGGATGATCGGCCCCGCATTCATCAGCGCCCCCGACAGGGCGTCGCCGCAGGGTTCGACCGCGGGGAAGGCCTGCGCCAGGATCCGGTGGGCATGTTCGGCCAGACGCAGCGGATAGACCCCGGTGGGCAGCCGCGTCGCGCGGGTGGTGATGGCGACCTCATGCGGCCCGTGCTTGCGCACCAGCCATGGCAGCGTGCCGGCCTCGGCGAAGGCCAGCTCGGCGCCGTTGCCGCTCTGGCGCAGGATGCGGGCCATCACCACGCTGCCGAAGCTGCCGGGGGGAAGGAAGACGACCTGCCCGTCCGCGAGATGGGGCGCGATGGTGCGGGCGATGCCCTCCTGCGCGGTTGCCGGGGTGGGGCAGACGATCAGCTCGGCCCCGGCCAGCGCCGCGGCCGGATCCGCGGTGGCCATGGCGAGGCAGACCTCTCGCCGGCCGCGGAAATCCTTCAGCACAAGCCGGTTGCCCGCCGCGTTCAGCGCCGCCACCGCCGCGGCGTCGCGCCGCCACAGCCGAACCTCATGCCCCTGTTCGGTCAGGTCGGCTGCTGCCGCCAGCGACCCGTTTCCCCCGCCAAGAACCGCAATCCGCATGCCCGTCGGGCCTCCTTGCCTGTCGCCACATATCCCCCCGGCGGCCGGTCCCGGACCTGCCCGGGCACCCGGCCGGGGGGAACTTTCATGCTTGAAATATCTCCGTCCCCGTGACTGTATGCAAGACAGGGAATCCGGATCCGGGACAGAACAGGGAGCAAGCCATGACCCGACAGGACAAAGCCCTTCGCGGGGGTGCGCGGCTGCTGGCCGCCGCCTCGCTCGCCTGCCTGCTCGCCAGCCCCGCGGCGATCGCCGAGGAGCGGGTGACGGCGATGCATGTGTTTCCGACCAACCTGATCTACACCAAGACCTTCCTCGCCATCGTCGATGACATCAATGAACGCGGCAAGGGCGTGGTCAGGATCGATGTCCTGGGCGGTCCCGAGGCGATCGGCATGTTCCAGCAGCCGGCCGCGGCCCGCGACGGGGTGGTGGACATGGTCCATGTGCCCGGCAGCTTCTACGGCGCCAATGTGCCCGAGATCGACGCCATGGTCGGCGCGACGGTGACCCCGATGGAGGCGCGGGCGAAGGGCGGCACCCGGCTTATGGACCAGGCGCATCAGCAGCGCTTCAATGTCCGGTTCCTCGGCTGGATCGACGGCGGCGTGAAGTTCCACATCTACATGGCCAACCAGCCGAAGTTCGGCGCGGACGGCGTGCTGGACCTGACCGGGGTCAAGCTGCGCGACAACCCGATCTACACCGCCTTCTTCAAGGCGCTGAAGGCCACCACCGCCAGCCTTCCCGCGACCGAGGTCTACTCCGCGCTGGAAAAGGGGGTGGTCGACGCCGCGGCCTGGACGCAGATCGGGCTGATGGACCTGAAATGGGACAAGTTCCTGAAGTGGCGGGTCGATCCGGCCTTCTACACCACCGATATCGGAATCATCTTCAATCTCGACCGCTGGCGTGAACTGTCGCCCGAGGCGCAGCGGATCATCGAGGAGACGATCATCGAATGGGAGGAGAAGTCCTACAATGACCGTCAGGCCGACGTGGCGCGCGAGCTGGCCGAGCTCGAGCGGCGGGGCATGAAGGTCGCCGCCCATTCCGAGGAGGGCGCGCGGAAGTATCTCGCCCTTGCCGACGAGGCGGTCTGGGGCCGGATGAAGGAGCGTCTGGCGGCGATGGGCGACACCACCAGCTATGACAAGCTGCGGGCGATCTATCATCCCTGATCCTGGCCTGCCCCGGCCGACGGCGGCCGGGGCGGTTCGCTTCTTCCGGGGCAGCGATGCGACTACTTGACCAGCTCTGCAACGCGCTCGCCGCGCTGGCGGGCGTCTATCTTGCCGGCACGATGGCGGCGATCGTCTTCCAGGCCACCGCGCGCAGCCTGGGGCTGTCGGGGTCCAGCCATGTCTTCACCTTCACCGAATACGGGCTGCTGTGGATCGCCATGGCCGCCTCGCCCTGGCTGGTGCGCATCCGCGGCCATGTGTTCATCGAGCTGTTCTCGGCCTTCCTTCCGCTGCGCTTCGTGCGGGCATGGTCGCGCATCGTGGCGGCGATCTGCGTGATCGTCTGCCTGTTCCTGACCTGGTATTCCACCCAGGCGACGCTGCATGCCTGGGAGCGGGGCGACGCCGACATGCGCTCGCTCGACATGCCGAAATGGCTGCTGCTCGGCTCGATGCCGATCTGCTTCGGACTGATGGCGCTCAACTTCCTGCGCTTCGTCTTCGGGCGCGAGACGCTGCACACCGGGCAGCCCGGCGTCCACGAATAGCCGCGGGGTCCGGCCGATGATGGAATGGTACTACGCGCTGGCCTTCCTGCTGGGGATGGTGCTGGCGTTCATGTTCGCCGGGCTTCCGGTGGCGATCGCCTTCCTGGCGGCGAACATGATCGGGGCCAGCTACTTCATGGGCGGGTCTGGCGACATCTTCCGCCAGATGGAACGCGGCATCGGCATGCTGCTGAACAATGCCCTGCCGTCGGTCACCACCTTCAACCTGATGCCGGTGCCGATGTTCCTCCTGATGGGAGAGATCTTCTTCCACACCGGCCTGGCCAACCGGATGTTCACCGCGGTCGAGAAGCTGATGGGCCGCATTCCCGGCCGGCTGTCCTTCGTGACCGTGGCCGGCGGCACCGCCTTCGCCACGCTGTCGGGCTCCTCCATGGGCTCGACCGCCCTGCTCGGCTCGCTGATGGTGCCCGAGATGCAGCGCCGCGGCTACAAGAAATACATGGCGATCGGCCCGATCCTGGGCACCGGCGGGCTGGCGATGCTGATCCCGCCATCGGCGCTGGCGGTGCTGCTGGCGACGCTGGCGGATCTGGATGTGGGCGCGCTGCTGGTCGCGGGCGTCGTGCCGGGCTTCGTGCTGGCGGGGATGTATGCGGTGATGATCCTGGGCATGTGCCTGATCGACCCCGCGGCCGCGCCGAACTACGAGGTGGAGCGGGTCACCTGGCCCACCCGCCTGCGGCTCCTGCTGTTCGACATCCTGCCGATGATGTCCGTGGTGGTGGCGGTGATCGTCCTGATCCTGCGCGGCTGGGCGACGCCCTCGGAATCGGCCGCCTTCGGCTGCCTGGGCGTGCTCCTGCTCGGGCTCGCCTACCGGCGGCTCACCTGGCGCAGCCTGGTGCTGTCGGTGACCGGGGCGCTGCGGGTGACCACCATGGCGCTGCTGATCATCTTCGGCTCGGCCACCTTCTCGGCGCTGCTCGCCTTCTCCGGCGCCTCCTCGGGGCTCATCCGCTGGGCCACCGGCTTCGCGCTCGATCCGGTGCCGATGCTGCTGATCATGTTCGCGATCCTGCTGGTGCTGGGCATGTTCATGGACCAGCTGTCGATGATGCTGCTGACGGTGCCGATCTTCTTCCCGCTGGCCCAGTCGCTGGGCTTCGATCTGATCTGGTTCGGCGTCATCGTGCTGCTCGCCCTCGAGATCAGCTTCACCACCCCGCCCTTCGGCCTGCTCCTGTTCGTGATGAAGGGCGTGGCACCGCCAGGCACCACGATGCGCGAGATCTACCTCGCCGCGATGCCCTACATGGGATGCGCGATGCTGATGGTCGGCCTGCTCATCATCTGGCCCGACCTGGCGCTGTGGCTGCCGTCGCTGGGACGCTAGCCGCCCGCCCCGGCGGGACCTGGGTGGGCCGCGATCCCGCCGCCGCATGGCGCGACCCTGCCAGGGCGGGGTCCCGCCGGGGCGGGCCGGCCCCGTCACAATCCCTTGGGGTGGGCCAGGAATTCCTCGATCACGTGATCGGGGGCCTTCACGAAATCCCCCACCCGGCTGACCGTCAGGCCCGACTGGCGCCGCAGCGCCACCGCCATCTCGGCCATGCGCACCGCGATCGGGATGCCGTTGACCACCGGGGCGCCGTCGATCCGGTGCCCGTGGAAGCGCGAGAACAGCAGCATCGGGATGCCGCCGCCGGGGATGATCACCTCGACCCCCTGCGCGACCAGGGGCCGGCCCTGTTCCTCGAACAGCCGGCGCACCTCCTCTGACCGTTCCTCCGAACCATAGGCGGCAAGGATCTGCCCCGGCTCGAAGGTCATCGCATGCACGCCGGTCACCCTGTGCTCCAGCCCATACCGCCGGATCTGGTGATGGAACCACGGGATGAAGCGCGGATTGATGGTGACGATCCCGATGCGCTGGCCCAGCTGGCAGCAATACAGCATGGTCGCCTCGCCCAGCCCGATCACGGGGATGTCCACCGCGCTGCGCGCCTCGTAGAGCCCCGCATCCTGGAAATGCCCGACGATGAAGGCGTCATAGCCCTCGCGCTCGGCGCGGATGGCGTTGCAGATCATCTGCCGCGCACAGCGGAACTCGACCAGCGGATGGGCATAGCTGTCATGGGGGGTGATGCCGTGAATCTCGACGCTGGTGCCCGGGCCGGCACTCTCGGCCAGATGCGGGCGCAGCATGTCCCAGTAGCCGGCACCATGCGCGTAATCGACATAGCTCTGATACCAGATCCGCATGACATCCTCCCCGGCCGCCACCCATGCCCGCGCCGACGCCCCGATCCCGGGGGCGGGACGGCCCGCCCCCGGTCCGCCATCCCGTGGCGGGGCTCCGGCCGAGGACCCCGCCCGCCGCCGTCATTCGCCGACGCGGATTCCGGCCTCGGCGTAATAGCGCAGCGCACCCGGATGATACGGCACCCGGCTGGCCGGCGCCATGTCGGCCGTGGCGAGATTGCCGAAGGGGGCGAAGGCGGCCTTCAGCGCCTCGCGGTTCTCGGCCACCGCCCTGGTGATGCGGTAGACCAGATCCTCGCCCACCCCGGCATGGGTCAGCATCATCCAGTCGATGCGGATCAGGTTGGCGCCGCGCTGCTGCAGGCCGTTCAGGCTGGGGTTCTGCTTCAGGCTGACGATGCGCCCGGCGGGCAGATACTCCTTGAAGGCCGCGGTCGCCTCGGGAGAGTTTTCCAGCGAGATGTAGCACAGGCCGCCGCGATCCTTCAGCTTCACCGCCGCCTGCTGTCCCGCCCCCGCATTCAGGCTGACCAGGGCGATGTCGACCAGCCCGTCGCCCAGCGCCTCGATCCCGGCGACGAAGCTGGCCACCGGAACCCGGGTGAAATCGTCATAGCCAAGCCCCGCCGTGGCCAGGGCCCCGGCGATGTAGAACGGGATGATCGTCGAGGAGGTGTATTCCGAGGCAATGCGCAGCTCGGGGCGCCCCTTCAGATCGGACACCGATTCCAGGCCCAGGTCGCAGGGGGCCATGATGCCGGTGGTCAGCGGGAACATCGCCCCGACCAGCCGGATCGAGGGGTGGGCGCGGTCGTAATTTCCGGTTCCGGTCATGGCGAACTCCGCCTCGACCAGATTCGAGAAGCCGAAATCGATCTCTCCGGCCTCCAGCAGCGGCAGATAGCCGACCAGCGGCTGGGTGCGCGCGACGATCCCGGCGTCATTGGCCACCTTGGCCACCGCCTGGCCCGAATTGTGCGCCAGCGAGCCCGGCGCGCCGGTGGCGATGGTCACCACCTGCGCCCCGGCACCGCCCGCCCAGAGCATGGCGGCAGCCAGCGCCGCCGCGATCCCGATCCGTTGCGTCATGGTTGCGTTCCTCCCTCGATTGCATCCCCGCCCCGCCGGCGGGTCAGCCACGCGCCGATCCCCAGCGCGATCGCCGCCAGTGCCCCGGCAAAGTGCCACAGCGCGCCGCCGGGCAGGAAACCCAGCGGCAGGCCCGCAAGCCCCGCGATCATCGCCAGCGCCCGCCAGGCCAGGCCCAGCCTGCGCCCCCAGTATCCGACGATCGCCACCGTCACCGCGGTGATCGACACCACCGTCAGCCCGGTGTTCACCGCGACCGCCTGCCAGCCGCCGTCACCCAGAAGCCCCGGCGTGGCCACGAAGACGAAGGGCAGGATGAAGGCGGTCCAGCCGAAGCGCATCGCGGCCAGCCCGGTCTTCAGCGGATCGTCGCGGCTGATCGTCGCCGCGGCGAAGGCGGCCAGCGCCACGGGCGGGGTGATCATCAACATCATCCCGAAATACAGGATGAACAGATGCGCCGCGACCTGCTCGATTCCCGCCTGCACCAGCGCCGGGGCAACCAGCGCCGCCAGCAGCACATAGACCCCCGAGGTCGGCATCCCCATGCCCAGCACGATGCTGACCAGGGCCGCCATGATCATCAGCACCAGCACCTGCCCGCCCGCGGCATCGACCAGAACCAGCGTCAGCGCGAAGCCGAGCCCGGTGATGTTCAGCACCCCGATCACGAACCCCGCCGCGGCGACCACCAGGATCAGGTCCACCATCGACCGACCGGTTTCGACGAAGGCATCGAGCAGCGCGGCGGGCGTCAGCCGCACCCCGCGATAGCCGCGCAGGAAGCCCACCGCCACCACCGCCAACCCCGCCAGCAGCGCGGCATCCTCGGGATCGCGCCCCCACCAGAACAGCGCCCAGAGCAGCAGGCCGAGCGGCAGCACGAAATGCCAGCCTTCGGCCAGCACGCGGCGCACGGTCAGGCTGTCGTCGGGAACCGCGGCGATGCGGTCGCGCCCGGCGATCAGATCCACCTGCAGGAACAGCCCGTAATAGTAGATCAGCGCCGGGATCAGCGCCGCGGCCGCGATCGCGGCATAGGGAATCTCCAGGAACTCGGCCATCAGGAAGGCGGCCGCGCCCATGATCGGGGGGGCGAGCTGGCCACCGGTGGAGGCCACCGCCTCGATCGCGCCGGCGTCGCGCGGCGAATAGCCGCCGCGCTGCATCAGCGGGATGGTGATCACGCCGGTGGTGGCCACGTTCGACACCGCGCTGCCCGAGATCGCGCCGAACAGCGCCGAACCCACCACCGCGATCTTGGCGCTGCCGCCCCGCGTGCGCCCGGTCGCGGCCATGGCGAGATCGGTGAAGAACGCGCCGCCCCCGGCCGCGAACAGGAGCTGGCCGAAGAACACGAACAGCAGCACCACCATCGTGCCCACCGCCAGCGGCGAGGCGAACACCGCGCCCGGGTCGAAGCCGACATGCTGGACCAGGCGGACCGGGTTCAGCGCCTTGCCGATCAGCGCCCCCGGCACCCGGTCGGCCACCAGCGCATAGAGGAGAAACGCTGCGACGATCGTGAACAGCATCCAGCCGGCGCGGCGGCGAATGCCCTACATCACCGCCAGCGTGACCACCGTGCCGATCAAGGTGATCTGCCAGGGGCGGTAGAACTGTTCGGCCAGAAGCCACTTGAAATCGACCACCGCATAGCCCAGCGTCGCCAGGCACGCCAGCGCGATCACCCCATCGACCAGCCCCACGCGCGGCTTCCGCCTGCCCCGCGGGTCATGGATCAGAAAGGCGATGGTCAGCGCCAGCCCCAGCTGCAGGGCCATGTATTGCTGGGCCAGGATGGCAAGGCCCAGACGGGTGGGAAGCTCGACATTCCACAGGATGCAGGCCAGGCACATCACCACGGAGAGGGCGGCGACCACCCGGTCGCGCCATCCCCCCGCGCCCGCGGTCACCCCGCCTCCTCCGGCCAGTAGAGGCGCATCGGATTGTCCACCAGCAGCCGGCGCTGCGCCGCGGGATCGGGGGCGATGCGGGGGATCATGTCCACAAGGGCACCGTCATCGGGCATGTGGCTGCGCATGTTGGGATGCGGCCAGTCGGTGCCCCACAGCACCCGGTCGGGATAGCGCGCGACCAGGAGCCGCGCGAAGGGCACCACATCGTCATAGGGCGGCCCGGCCAGGGTCAGCCGCTCGGGACAGGACACCTTCACCCATATCCGCGGCTGGCTGTCCAGAAGCGAAAGGAAGGCGCGGAAGCCCGCCCCCTCCGGCCCGGCCGAGATGTCGGGCCGGCCCATGTGGTCGACGACCACGGGCCCCGGCAGCGCGGTCAGGAAGGGCACCAGCCCCGGCAGGTCGGCACCCTCGAAATAGACCACGAAATGCCAGCCCCGCGGGGCGACCCGCTCGGCAATGCGGCGATAGCTCTCGCGCGGGGCCTCGCCCACCAGACGCCGCAGGAAGTTGAAGCGAACCCCCCGCACCCCCGCCGCATGCAGGCGGTCGATCTCCTCCTCGGGCGCATCCTCCGCCAGCACCGCCACCCCCCGCGCCCGCCCGCCCGCGGCGTGAAGCGCATCGACCATCGCCGAATTGTCGGTGCCATGACAGCTGGCCTGCACGATCACGTTGCGCGACAGCCCCAGATGATCGCGAAGGGCGAACAGCTTCTCCTTGGGCGCATCGACGGGGGTATATCGCCGGCCGGGGGCGAAGGGAAAGCGCGAGGCCGGTCCGAAGACGTGACAATGGGCGTCGACCGCCCCGGCGGGCGCGCGGTAGCGCGGCCTGGAGGGATCGGGGTGAAAGGGCAGATAATCCGACGGCATGACCCTGCGCCCTGTTGATCCGTGCCGTCACAGCTTAGGCCGAAACCCGCGTTGGCGCCAAACCGGAGCCTGCATCCGCGCGGCGTTCTGCCGGCTTTCGAATGGCCCGGTGCGCGCATGCCCCGGGCATGCGGAAAAGGGGCGGCCCGAAGGCCGCCCCCCCTGCTGCGGTGATGGTGCCGCGATCAGACGAACAGGAAGTCCGAGGCGGTGAAGTCGCTGTCGGTCAGCTGACCGAGGCCGCCATCGCGGACGACCACCCGTTCGGCGCCGCCGTAATACAGGATCTCGACCCGGCCCGGCACGAGGGTGTTGATCGTCAGGCCGCCGAAGCTTTCGCCCAGGATGCGGATCTTGTCGGCATTGTCCTTGTAGTCGATGATCACGTCGTCATCGCCATCCGTGTCGGACACGTCGAACACATCCTGGCCGTTGCCGCCATTGTAGGTGTCGACCCCGTCGCCGCCCCTGAGCCAGTCATCCTTCGCACCGCCGCGCATGATGTCGTCGCCGGCGCCGCCGAAGAAGGTGTCGGCCCCGTTGACCCCGTTCATGACGTCGTTGCCGTCGTCGCCGAACATCAGGTCGTCATCGGCCTTGCCAAAGAACAGGTCGTCGCCATCTCCGCCATACAGGGTGTCGTTGCCAAGCCCGCCATTGACGACGTCATTGTCGGCACCGCCATAGATCAGGTCGTCGCCGCCCTTGCCGCGCAGCAGATCCTCGCCGGCATTGCCGTGGAAGGTCTGCGCGACACTGCCGCCATAGACCGACTCGCCACCCTGGCTGCCCGAGAAGTTCTCGAAGTTCAGGATGTCTTCCTCGAAGCCGTTGTAGCTGGCCTTCCCCTTGAACAGGTTGAACACGACACTGGCGGTCAGGTTGCTCGGCCAGCTCATGTTCGAGAAGTCCAGCGTGTCGCCGTCACCCGCCCCGCCATCATAGACGTCGCCATTGCCGAAGCTCGAATCGCCGGCGATGATCCAGTCATTGCCCGCGCCGCCATAGACGGTATCGGCACCCGCGGTGGTGGTCACCGTGTCGTTGCCCGACCCCATGATCACGATCTCGAAGCCGGTATAGAGCTCGAGGCCGTAATTGGTCAGCCCGGTCACCATGTCATAGGCATAGTCGCCCGAGAAGCGGCTGTGATCGATGGTATCGATCCCGTTGCCGCCATACATGGTCTCGCCGCCGATCTCGGAGATCATGACATCGTCGCCGTCACCGCCGTAATAGGTGCCGGACGTCCCCGAGGAGACGATGGTGTTGCTGCCGGTGCCGTCGTAGTAGATCTCGATGCCCTGCAGCGCCTGCGGGGTGGAGTTGAAGCTCGGCCCGCTCGACTGACCGGCCTCGAAATCGAAGGTATTGCCGGAATAGCCGGATGCGGAATGATCCAGCGTGTCGATGCCGGCCCCGCCATAGACGGCGTCGTAGAACTCGCCGGAGAGCACCCGGATGATGTCGTTGCCCGCGCCGCCATAGACCGTGTCGGTGGCAAAGCCGCCCTGCAGCAGGTCGTTGCCGGCCCTGCCATTGATGGTGTCCTGGCCGGCCCCGGCATAGACGGTGTCATCCCCGCCCCCGGTGGTGATCTCGTTAGAGGCACTGGTGCCGGTGATGGTGTCGTTGCCGGCGCCGGAGATCAGGTTCTCGAAGCCCTGGAACAGCTCCGCGCCATAGTTCGACGATCCGGTTGCCATGTCGACGACATAGGTGCCGCCCCAGCGGCTCAGATCGATGGTGTCGATCCCGGTGCCGCCATACATCGTCTCGCCGCCGCTCTCGGCGATCATGACATCGTCGCCGCCACCGCCGTAATAGGTGCCGGACGTGCCCGAGGAGACGATGGTGTTGCTGCCGCTGCCGTCGTAGTAGATCTCGATGCTCTGCAGATCCGCGGTGCCGTTGGCGACTCCCGGCCCGGTGATCGTCATGGCCTCGAAGTCGAAGGTGTTGCCGCCATAGGCGGATGCGGAATGATCCAGCGTATCGGTGCCGCTGCCGCCATAGACATTGTCGTAGAAGTTGCCGCTGTTCACGATGATGGTGTCGTTGCCGTCCCCAGCATAGACCCAGTCCACCGAGGTTCCGGCGTTCAGCACATCATTGCCGTCACCGCCGTCGAGGGTATCGGCCCCCGAACCGCCATAGAGGGTGTCGTTGCCGTCAAGGCCCTTCAGCGTGTCGTCGCCGGCGTTGCCGGTCAGGACGTTGCCGTATTCGTTGCCGTAGATCTGGTCATTGCCCGATCCGCCCTTCGCGTTCTCGATCACCGTGCCGACGGCAATGGTCATGTTGCCGGTCAGCCCGCCGATGTTCGAGGCCGAGGACGACGTGTCGCCCAGCTTTGTGACGGCCAGGTTGATCAGCTGGTTGGCGGCGTAGCCCGAGAAGTCCAGCGTGTCGATGCCGCCATCGTCACGGATGCAGAAGGCCATCTCATCGGCATAGAGCGACAGGTCCGCCATCACCTGGCTGGTCGAGGCCGAGATGTTGGTGTTGAACCCGTACACGGTGTTGCCGGTGAAGGCGTTGAAGGAATAGTAGTCGTCGAGCGCCTCCCAGTCGGCCTGCATGCCGCCCAGCACGAAGGCATAACTGGCATTGATCGTCGTGTTCTCGACCTGGTCGATGTACGACATGATCGACATCTGCCAGGAATCGTTCAGATACACGTTGTTGTTGCCCGTGGCCTGGCTCGAGTCGGTGATGTAGGTCGCCGTGCCGTTATAGGCACCCTGGTGGCCGAGACCCATCGCATGGAAGATCTCGTGGATGAAGGTCTGCCAGGTATAGTCGTTGACGTCCGACGTTCCGCCGGACCAGGACGAATTGACGTTCACCCACGAATAGTCGATGTAGCGATGGTTCGAAGAGCCGTTGCCGCTGGCGGCGAGGTCCGAATTGGCGTAGGCGCCGCTGTCGTTGTCCTTGAAGAAGATGTCGACCACATTGGGATCGGTCGATGTCGTCTGCACGAAGTTGATGTTCAGGATCGAACCGAGATAGTCGAAGACGTCATCGACCAGCGCGCGGCGGGCGGTGGTCAGGCCGTTCGAGTCGGTTCCCGCGCCCGAGATGCCGCTGAACCCGGTATAGTTGTAGTGGATGGTGCCGTTCTTCGCCGCGGTGCCCGAGGCGCTCATGTTGAACGAGCGATACGGCTGCGCACCGAACCAGTCCCAGAACCCCTCCTTCAGATAGTCGGCAAGCTCCTGGATGGTGCCGTCGGGCAGCGGGGCAGCCGTATCACCCTCGCCCGAAACCGCGAATCCGCCGCCGGCCGCCCCCGAGGCGGCGCCCACCGGCATCACCCGCTCCAGCCCGATCGCGGCATCCTCGCCGTCGACAAGCACCGTCTCGGCGACCGGACCGGCGCCGAGCTCGGCCCCGCCCGCGCCGATGGTCACCGGCGCAAGCCGCCCGTCCTCGCCGGCCGACCAGGCATCGGCGTCATAGCCCGACATGTCGGGAAGCGTCACGGCATCGTCCAGATCACGCAGCGCGCTGCGCGTGACATCGTCATGCATGCCGTCGGTCCTGTCGTCGCGGTTCAGTGACATTGCGTTATACCCCTTGGGTCAAGATCACTCTGATCAAACAGCCTGCGCCGAACGTTCATGGCGCAACCCATTCGTCGCCTTCTCGGGCACGAGACTGGCGCCTGGCCCGCGGCACCCGCTTGCGCGGTCCCTCACGCCTGAAGGCCAGCTGTTGGCGATGCGCTTCCCCATGTCCTGGCCGAAACTCCGAAACCCGTGGCCGGACACCACACCGCCTTGCCAGAGCCCGAATGATAACCCAATTTTTACCAAATTGCAGGCGAAAATTTCGCGCCCTCCCGCGGCGCCGCGTTCCGTGCCGAAGGCGCCAGCCCGCGGGGCCTGCCGCGCCGGCCCGCATCCTGCGCAGTGGGCAGCCGCCGCCGCGGCCCCGACCGGGGCGCGGGCAGCGGGGCGCAGGCGGCTAACCGAACGGAAATGCGGCGCAATTCCGGGGATCCCTGCCGGATGGCGTTCCGCCGGATCCGCGCGCGCGCCCGGGGGCGGCGCGGTCAGTCCCCCTGCCCGCGGGCGGGCCGTGGCCCGGCCGCGGCGTCGCCGCCCGGTCCGCCGCCGGGGGCGGCGGGGCGCAGCTGGTGGGGGGCGACCGGCATGCGGATCGGCCGGATGCGTCCGTCGCGATAGAATCGCCGCGCCACCACCAGCCGCGTTCCGGCCGGCAGGCGCCGGCGCAGCGCGCCGATCATGGCCGAGTTCACCTCGGGCCGTGCGGCCTTCCACAGATTGACCGCGCAGACATCGCGCGGCCGCGCGTCATCCTGCTGGGTCAGGTCGCGGTTGTCGCGCAGCCAGGCCTCGGCGCTGTCGCGCGAGACCATCGCCCAGCCGCAGAAGCCCTGGATGCGCTGCCCCTCGTCGACGATGAACATGTAGGATCCGCGCCCGATGCAGCCGATCAGCAGCCGGGCGATCTGACCGAAGGCGATGCGCTGGAATTCCGGCGCCTCCAGCAGGAATTCCACCGCCCGGCCCAGCGCGGCGTGGGGCGGGCGCATCGTCGCGTCGCGGAGCCTTCCGCCGGGCCCGGTTCCGGCCATCGTGCCACCTCATCCGCCGTGGCGTTCCCGGTCACACAGTGACTCCGGTCCGGGCGAAAGTCCACCGGCCGGCCCGTCCCGGCCCGCGCTCACCAGCACGTCCAGCGCCACCACCCGGTCGGGATAGACGGCGAGGGGATTGACCTCGATCTCGGCCAGGTCGGGCCGGCGGGCGAGGAGCCTCAGAAGCCCAAGCGCGAAGCCGGCCGCCGCGGGCAGCGCCAGCGGCGCCGTGCCGCGGAACCCGTCGAGGATGCGTGCGCCGCGCAGCGCGCGGATCCCCGCGGTGATCTCGGCCGCATCCGCGCCCGCCGGAATCAGCCGCAACTCGCCCAGGACCTCGGCGAAGACCCCGCCCAGTCCCACGGCCAGATACGCGCCCCAGTCGGGATCGCGCCGCGCGGCAAGGATCAGCTCCGCCCCCGGGCGCGGCAGCGCGGCCTCCACCAGCATGCCATCCAGCACCAGCCCGGGCCGGCTGCGCGCCAGCGCGGCGGCGATCTCGTCCCACGCGCCGGCCAGCGCCGCGGGATCGGCGAGGCCAAGCCGCACGCCCCCCGCCTCGGTCTTGTGGGTCAGGCTGGCCGCCTGCGCCTTCAGCGCCACCGGCCAGCCGATGCGCGCGGCGATCCGCCGTGCCTCGGCCAGGTCGCGGGCAAGCCCGCCCGGGGGCACCGGCAGGCCCGCCGCGCGCAGCAGCGCCTTGCCCCGATGCTCGGCCCACGGGCGCGGATCGGCGGGCGCGCCATCGGGCGGCGGAGGGTCGCGCGCCTCGCGCGGGGCCAGATGGGCCAGCGCGCGCATGGCCCGTTCCAGCGAGCGCAGGAAGGGCACGCGGGCCGCCGCCACCTCGCGCATCAGCGCATCGGGCATGGGATGGCCGTCGCCGAGAAAGACCAGCATCACCGGGCGGCCGGAACCGGCGAGGACCGGGCGCAGCGCGCGCCACTTGTCGAGCACCTGTGCCGGCCCGCCGCCCATCGCCGCGACCAGCAGCGCATCGATCCCCGGATCGGCCAGCAGCGCGGCCGCCGTCTCGCCGAACAGCGCCGGACGCGCCATGCCCTGTGCGGTGATGTCCAGCGGATTGTCGGGCTGCGCGAATTCCGGCAGCACCGCATGCAGCGCCGCGCGCGTGGCGGGGGCGGGTTCGGGCAGGGCGACGCCCAGATCCGCGGCCAGGTCCAGCGCGACGCCCCGGACCGCCCCGGAATTGGTCACCACCCCCAGCCCGCGCACGGATGCGCCCGGCGTGCGGTCGAGGAGCTGGACCACATCGAACAGCGCATCGAAGCCGTCCACGAGGATCACCCCCGCGGTGCGGACGAAGGCCGCCATCACCGCGTGGTCGCCGGCCATCGCGCCGGTATGGGTCAGGGCGGCGCGGCGCGCGCGCTCGGACCGGCCGGGATGCATCATCACCACCGGCTTGCCCAGCGCCCGCGCCCGCGCGGCGGCATCGAGGAAGGCGCGCGGGCACTTGATGCGTTCCACGAAGACCGCGAGGGTGGTGACGCGCGGATCCTCGACCAGCCGGGCGAGGATCTCCTCGGCGGTGGTCACCGCCTCGTTGCCGGTCGAGACGGCAAGGCTGACCGGCACGCCCTTCGCCTGCAGCGCCATGCGGAGATTGCCCATCATCGCGCCCGACTGGGTGACGATGGCCACGCCCGCCGCGACCGGCGGCACCGGGGCCAGCGGCTCGAATGTCAGGACCACCCCATCGGCGAAGTTCGCCAGCCCCAGACAGTTGGGGCCGATCAGCGCCATGCCGGCGGCGCGGGCGGTCGCAGCCAGCGCCTCCTGCTCGGCCAGGCCATCGGGGCCGGTCTCGGCAAAGCCCGCGGACAGGACCAGCGCCGCGCGCACACCCCGCCGCGCGCAGGCTTCCAGCGCCGGGCGCACCCGCGGCGCGGGCAGGATCAGCACCGCGGCATCGACGCCCTCGGGCAGCGCCGCGGCCGAGTCCAGGACCGGCCGGCCGGCGATCTCTCCGCCGCCGCGCCCGACCAGATGCACCGGGCCGCGGAAGCCGAACCGGTCGAGATTGCCGATGACGTTTGCGGCCAGCGCCCCCGGGCGGGCCGAGGCGCCGATGACCGCGACCGAGCGCGGCGCCAAGAGCCGCGCCAGCGCGTCAGCCATCGCGGCGGTAGGCCTGCAGCCCCGGGCGATAGCTCTTCTCGTCCAGGAACTGGCGCATTCCCTCCTGATCGCCGCGTTCGGGGTCGCGGTATTTCGTCTGGTCGGACTTGGCCAGCAGATAGTCGAAGGCCTGTTCCCACGACATCTGCCGGACATGGTGATAGGCCGTCTTGGCCGCGCGCAGGACGTGCGGGTTCTTCTCCATCAGCCGCCGGGCCAGCGCCTCGGTCTCGGCCCGCAGCCGGTCGGCTGGCACGGCGCGGTTCACCAGCCGCATCGCCGCGGCCTCGCGGCCGTCGAAGGTCTCGCCGGTCATGATGTAGTAGAGCGCGTCGCGCTGGCTCATCACGTCGGCCACCGCGCGGGTGACGATGCCGGCGGGAATGATGCCCCAGTTGATCTCGGACAGGCCGAAGCGCGCATCCTCGGCCGCGATGGCCAGGTCGCAGGCGATCAGCACCTGGAACGCGCCGCCGAAGCACCAGCCGTTGACCATGGCGATGGTGGGCTTGGGGAAGAACCGCATCCGCCGCCACTGCCAGGCGGCATTGGCCGACAGCAGCCGCTCGCGCGCCAGGGGCGGGCCCTGGTCGGGCTCGCGGAAATACTCCTTCAGATCCTGCCCGGCCGAGAATGCGCTGCCCGCCCCGGTCAGCACCAGGACCCTGGCCGCGTCATCCTCCTCGACCGCATCCAGCACCGCGTTCATCTCCCGCACGATGCCGGGATTGATCGCGTTGCGCTTGTCGGGCCGGTTCAGCGTGACCCAGGCGATCCCGTCCTCCACCGACAGCAGAACCTCGCGCCCCCAGGCCGCCTGCGCTTCCGTCATGCTCCGCCCTCCCCTAGCATGGCCGCAGCGTGAAGGCTGAATAAGGATCCCTGATATTGTCAAGCGCCCGCTCTTTCGCCCGGCCGCGCCGGCCCCGCACCATCTTCCTGCTGCATCAGGCGGCGCAATCGGTGCGCAGCCGGCTCGAGGCCCGGCTGCGGCCGCTGGGGGTGACCGGCATCCAGTACACCATCCTCGCGATGGTCGCCGCCCGGCCCGGCCTGTCCTCGGCGGAACTGTCGCGGCGCTTCTTCGTCACGCCGCAGACGATGAACGAGACGGTCGCGGGGCTGGCGCGGCGCGGGCTTGTCACGCGATGCGCCGCGCCGGGGAACCGGCGCGTGCTGATCCTCGCCCCGACCGCCGACGGGCTTGCCCTGCTGGCCGATTGCGACCGGATCGCCGATGCGGTCGAGGCGGATGCCTTCGGCTGGCTGGGCGCGGAGGAGACCGCCCGCCTGCGCCGGCTGGCGCGCAGGCTGCTGCGCGGCCCGCGGCGGCTCCGGGACGCGGGATCAGGCAGCTAGGCGCGCGGTCAGCAGGCGGAAGGGCAGCAGGGCCAGCGCGGCCATGCCCAGCTTCACCGCCAGATCGGCGATCGCCAGGCTGACCCACAGCGGCGCTTCGGGGCCGACACCGAACAGCGGCACCGCCTCGCGCGCCCAGCCATTGGGATCGGCCGGATCCAGGAAGGCGAGCGCGCCGGCGAAGGCGATCGAGAAGAACAGCCCCGTGTCGATCAGCGATCCGGCCAGCGACGAGATGAGCGGCGCGCGCCACCACCGCCCCCGCCGCAGCCGGTCGAAGATGCCGATGTCCACCATCTGCGCGGTCAGGAAGGCGATGCCCGAACCCAGCGCGATCCGGAAGCTGGTCAGCCCCCAGAAGCTGGCCACCAGCGAGCACAGCACGCCGACCGCGAACCCCACCGCGACCACCCGCCGGGCCGCCGCCGCGCCGTGCAGCCGGTTGGCGATGTCGGTGACGAGGAAGGCGAGCGGATAGGTCAGCGCGCCCCAGGTCAGCCAGTCCCCCAGCAGGAACTGCACGAGGATGTTCGAGGCGAGGACCACCATCGCCATGGCGGCGGTCGCAAGGATCAGGCTGCGCGGCATGGGCTTCTCCGTAACGCTGCCGATCCCGTATTCGGGGTTCGCACCGAAATCAAGCCGGTGCCGCGCGGCCTCGGGCGCCGGGGCGTATCCGGCCAGCCGTCGGCGGGTGGCGTGGCGACAAGGGCGCCGCTGCCCCGCCCCGACGCCGCAGATGCCGCCGGGCCGCCGGGCGCCAGGGCGCGCGGGCGCGATCCATCCGGATCGCGCGGCCGCCCGCCGGGCGGCCGATGCGGGGCCTGCCCCGCATCCGCGCGCCCGGGGCCTGGCCCGGCCGGGTCGCGTCAACGGCGAGGCCGGCTCAGCCCGTCAGTTCATGGGGCGCGATCAGCCCGGCTTCGACGAGCTCCAGCGCCAATGCCGCGGGATTGCGGAACAGATGGGTCCGCCAGCCCCGCCGGCGCGCCGCGGCGACATTCTCGGCGCGGTCGTCGGTGAAGAACAGCGCCGGCCTCTCCAGCCCGGTGCGGGCCTCAAGACGCGCATAGATCTCGGCATCCGGCTTGGCCACCCCCTCCTCGCCCGAGATCACCGTCAGGTCGAAATCCCCCAGCACCGGGTAGATGCTGCGGGCGAGCGCGAAGGTCTCGGCGCCGAAATTCGACAGGGCATGGACCGCCACGCCCCGCGCGCGCAGCAGGCGCATCAGGGCGACCGACCCGGCGATGGCGGGGCGGAACATCTCGCTCCAGCGGTCATGCCAGGCACGGATCAGCGCCGCGTGCCGGGGATGGGCGGCTGCCTGGGCCTCGACCCGGGCCCGGAAGGGCGCGCCGAGATCGATGTCGCGGTTCATCGCGGCCAGCTCCGCCTCGGCGAAGAACGCCTGCCGCTGTGCCGCATCGGGGATCAGCCGGGCATAGAGCCGCTCGGGATCCCAGCCGACCAGCACATTGCCGATATCGAACACCACGGCGCGGGGGGGCTGCATCCGGGCTCCTCGCAGGGAATGGATGCAACCGTTGTGGCATGGGGCGCGGCGCGGCGGAAGACCCGGGGCGGCGGCGGGGCGACTCGACTCCGGGCGCGGAATGATCAAATCTGGAACATATGGAGAACGAAAGATGCCCGTCGCCGCCCGCCGCATGCTGGCCCTGTGGTTTCCCCATCTGGGGGCCGAACGGCATCTGCGCCGCGGCGGGATCGACGGACCGCTTGCCACGGTGGCCGAACGCGGCGCCGCCCGCCGGCTGGCCGCGGTCTCGGCCGCGGCCGAGGCGGCCGGGCTGCGCCCGGGCATGGCGCTGGCCGATGCGCGGGCCATCTGCCCCGGGCTGCACACCCGGCCCGCCGATCCGCCGGCCGAGGCGGCCTTCCTTGCCGCGCTGGCGCGCTGGGCCGGCCGCTTCTCGCCCTTCGTGGGCTGCGATCCGCCCGACGGGCTGGTGCTCGACATCACCGGGGTGGCG
>RFGB01000289.1 GCA_003697125.1 Alphaproteobacteria bacterium | reverse complement strand
TCCCGATCGCGAGCGGCATCCCCCCCTCGAGCCCGCCCGAGCCGAAACCGACCCCCACCGCAAGCCCCTCGGGAAAGTTGTGGATGGTGATCGCGATGATGAACAGCCAGATCCGGCGCAGCGACGCCGCGTCGGGTCCCTCGCGCCCGGTGCGGAAATGCTCGTGCGGCAGCTTCTCGTTCATCACCGCCACCGCCGCCATCCCCAGAAGGATGGCGATGCAGACGATCCCCGCCGGCACCGCGTCGCCCGCATGGCGGGCCCCCGCCGCCTCCAGCGCCGGGATGATCAGCGAGAAGAAGGACGCCGCCAGCATCACCCCCGCGGCGAAGCCCAGCGACATGTCGCGTGCCGCGCGCGAGGGGATGCGCCCGAACAGCACCGGCACCGCGCCGACCGCGGTCAGGAGGCCGGCCCCGAGGCTTCCCAGAAGTCCGAGCAGTATCGGCGAGATGCTGTCCATCCCCGGTGGCGTTCCCTCGGGCGTGGCGTGGGGCGTCCCTCATAGTGCCGGCGCCGCGAAAGGGGAAGGGGCCCGCGGCCGGAACGGGGCCCGCACCCCCCGGTTTTGCCTTTCGGGTCCGGCTGGGTTAACCTTGCGCGCATGACCGCCATACCCCCGCCGCCCAGCCCGGCGGGATGCCGCCATTCCGGAAGGTTGCGGGATTCCGGCGGTTGCTGGACGAGAGGAAGGATGAAAGGAATCCTGATGAGACATGTGAAGCCGGCGACGGCCCTTCTGGCGCTGATGCTTGCCGCCCCAGCCGCCCAGGCGGCGGACGGGGAATGCGGCCGGGTGACAATCGCCGAGATGAACTGGGCTTCGGCCGGGCTGGCTGCCTGGGTCGACAAGATCATCCTCGAGGAAGGCTATGGCTGCGAGGTGGCGCTGGTCACCGGGGACACGGTGCCGACCTTCACCTCGATGAACGAGAAGGGCGAGCCCGACGTCGCGCCCGAGCTGTGGGTGAACGCGGTCAAGATCCCGCTGGATGCCGCGGTGGCCGAGGGGCGCATCCTGATCGCCGCCGAGATCCTGACCGATGGCGGCATCGAGGGCTTCTGGGTGCCCACCTGGCTGGCCAAGGAACACGGCATCAGGACGATCCATGACGCGCTGGCCCATCCCGAGCTGTTCCCCGGCGCCGAGGATCCCGGCAAGGGCGCCTTCTTCAACTGCCCCTCGGGCTGGGCCTGCCAGATCATCACCGAGAACCAGTTCCGCGCCCTGAATGCCGAGGAGAAGGGCTTCGAGCTGGTGGATTCGGGCTCGGCGGCCGGGCTCGACGGTTCGATCGCCCGCGCCTTCAACCGGCACGAGGGATGGCTCGGCTATTACTGGGCGCCCACCGCGATTCTCGGCAAGTACGAGATGACCAAGCTCGATCTCGGCGTGCCGCATGACCGCGAACACTGGGACACCTGCACCGTGGTCAAGGACTGCCCGAACCCGAAGCTGAACGAATGGCCCCGTTCGGACGTGTTCACCGCGGTCACCGCAAGCTTCGCCGAGAAGAACGCCGTGGCGATGGACTATCTGCGCAAGCGGTCCTGGTCGAACGACATCGTCAACCGTCTGCTGGCCTGGATGGGTGACAATCAGGCGACCAACGAGGACGGGGCCTACTATTTCCTCGAGAACCATCCCGAGGTGTGGAAGGCCTGGCTGCCCGAGGATGTGGCCGCCCGGGTCGAGAAGGCGCTGTAGGCCGCCCCGTGGCGGCGGGGGCAGGCCGCGTGCCGCCCCCGCCGAACCGCATTCCTGACATGAAGAAGAACACCCGATGGACCTGACCGAATTCCCCGCCATGAGCCGCGGCGACATGCGGGATTTCCGCATCGCCATCGACCAGTCCTTCCGCGAATTCACCCGCGCCTATGGCGATCAGCTGGAACAGATGTTCCACCCGATCCAGGTGCTGCTGAACTTCATCGAGGGGCTTCTGATCGGCGGCCCGTGGATCGTCGTCCTTCTGGCCATCGCCGCGGTGATCTGGGCGCTGAGCCGAAGCCTGCGGATCGCGGGCGGGACGGTGATCGCGCTCATGCTGATCGGCTATTTCGGCATGTGGGAAGACACCATGCGCACCATCGCCATGGTCTCGGTCTGCACGCTGATCGCGGTCATCATCGGCATCCCGCTGGGAATCCTGATGGCAAGGTCCGACCGGGCGAATGCGCTGATCACGCCGGTCCTGGACATGATGCAGACCATGCCCAGCTTCGTCTATCTGATCCCCGTGGTGATGATCTTCGGCCTGGGCAAGGTGCCCGGCGTGATCGCGGTGGTGATCTACGCCCTGCCGCCGATCGTGCGGCTGACCAATCTGGGCATCCGGCAGGTGCCGGCCGACGTGCTGGAAGCGGCCGAAGCCTTCGGCACCGACGGCAGGCAGAAGCTGATCGACGTGCAGCTGCCGCTGGCGCTGCCCACCATCATGGCCGGGGTCAACCAGACGATCATGATGAGCCTGGCGATGGTCGTCGTCGCCTCGATGATCGGCGTGCGCGGGCTGGGTCAGCCGGTGCTGCAGGCGATCAACAACCAGTACTTCACGCTGGGGGTGATGAACGGCCTGGCCATCGTCGCCATCGCCATCATCTTCGACCGCGCCACCCAGGCCTATGGCCGCAGGCTGCAAAGACATCTGGAGGCCGAGCATGGCTGAGGCGGTCCACGACATCGAGATCCGCAACCTCTACAAGATCTTCGGCCCCAACGCGAAGGCGCATGTCGCCGATGTCAGGGCCGGCATGACCAAGGAGGAGCTGAAGCAGCGCCACAACCATGTGCTGGCGCTCGACAACATCAACATGACCATCCGCGCCGGCAAGATCCAGGTGGTGATGGGGCTGTCGGGCTCGGGAAAGTCGACCCTGATCCGCCACATCAACCGGCTGATCGATCCCACCGAGGGCGAGATCATCTATGACGGTCAGGACATCACCGCCATGTCGGTCCCGGAACTGCGCCGCTTCCGCCGCGAGCGCACCGCGATGGTGTTCCAGAAATTCGCCCTGTTCCCGCACCGGACGGTGCTGGAGAACACGATCTACGGCCTGCTGGTGCGCGGCGTGCCGCGGCGCGAGGCCGAGGAGCGCGGCCGCCGCTGGATCAGCCGGGTGGGGCTGGACGGGTTCGAGGAAAGCTATCCCAATCAGCTGTCGGGCGGCATGCAGCAGCGCGTGGGCCTGGCCCGCGCCCTGACCAACGATGCCGAGATCCTGCTGATGGACGAGGCGTTCTCGGCGCTGGACCCGCTGATCCGGACCGACATGCAGTCGGTGCTGCTGGGCCTTCAGGAGGAGCTGAAGAAGACCATCATCTTCATCACCCATGACCTGGACGAGGCGCTGAGGCTGGGCCAGAACATCGCCATCCTGCGCGACGGCCGGATCGTCCAGCAGGGCACCGGGGAACAGATCGTGCTGCGCCCCAGGGACGACTACATCGCCAATTTCGTCCGCGACATCCGCCGCGGCCATGTGATCACCGTGCGCACCATCATGCGCAAGGGCGAGCGCGCCGACACCCCCTTGACGCTGCCCGCGACCACGCTGCTGGAAGAGGCCGCCCGCGCCATGACCAATGCCGAGGTGTCGCGCGCCAATGTGGTGAGCAGGGACGGCCAGAATCTGGGCATGATCACCCTGTCGAAATGCGTGGCCGAGATGATCGCCCCCGATGACAGCGAGGCGGTCGATCCCGAGGTGCAGGTCGCCTGAGCGCCCGCGCGGCGGGCCGACGCTCCCGGTGGTGGCGACCTGTCCGCCGGGCCGCCCATCCTCGCCCGCCGGCGGCGCCGGCCGCGCGCCATCGCCATGCCGCCGCCCCGATGCGCGCCCCGGGGCGCAGCCCGCCCGGCGCCGGGCGGTGGGACGCGCCGCCGCGACGGCGCTCCGGCGCCTACCGCGCGTCCGGGGTCAGCCCCGCCTGCCTGCCGGGGGCGGGCGTCATCACCGCGCGAACCCGGCGGCAGGGGAACTGACAGGGCGCGGCGGCCTCAGTCGCATCTGGCGGTCATGCCCCCGTCCACGACGATCTCGGCGCCGGTGACGAAGCGCGCCTCGTCCGAGGCCAGGAACAGCGCCGCATTGGCCGTGTCGCGCCCGTCGCCCATGAAGCCCAGCGGGATCCGCCTCTGGCGCGCGGCCAGCAGCGCCGCGACATCGCCGCCCGTGCGCTGGCGGGCAAGCCGCGCCTCGACCATCGGGGTGTGCAGCTGGCCGGGGATGACGGTGTTCACCCGCACCCCGTGGGGGGCGTATTGCACCGCGGTCACCCGGCTGAACTGCACGATCGCCGCCTTGGCCGAGGCATAGGCGACCTGGGGGGCGCCGGTCCAGCGCAGCCCCGAGGTGGAGGAGACATTCACGATCGCCCCCCACCGCTGCGCGATCATGTGCGGCAGCACCGCATGGGTGGTCAGGAAGACCGACTTGAGGTTGACCGCGATCTGGCGGTCCCATTCTTCTTCGGACAGTTCCGCCGCGCCGCCCGGCGCCGAGCCGCCGACATTGTTGACCAGGATGTCGATGCGGTCGAAGCGCTCGATGCAGGCGGCCACCATGGCATCCACCGCCGTGCGGTCGGTCACGTCGCAGATCCGGGTTTCGATCTCGCCGCCCGCCGCGCGGGTCAGGGCGACGGTCTCCTCCATCGACTCGGGCCGCAGATCGACGGCGAAGATGCGCGCGCCTTCCTCGGCAAAGCGCACGCAGGTCGCCCGGCCATTGCCCCAGCCCGGGCCGACGCAGCCTGCGCCGGTGACGATGGCGACACGCCCGTCGAGCCGGCGGGCGGTCATGCCGCCCCTCCGAAGCCGTAGAGCCGTTCCGGGTTCTCGACCAGGAGCCGGCGCAGGGTGGCCGCGTCCGGGGCGATCCGGGCCAGAAGCCCGACGATCACCCCGTCATCGGGCGGTGCGGCGCGATAGTTGGGGTGCGGCCAGTCGGTTCCCCACAGGGTGCGATCGGGGAAGTCGCGCACCAGGGTGGCGGCGAAGGGAATCGCGTCCTCCCAGGGCGGATCCTGCACCGAGCAGCGTTCGCACCCCGACAGCTTGACCCAGACATGCGGATGTTCCGCCAGCCGGCGCAGCGCCGTGAAGGGCGCCTGGTCCAGCCCGGCGCTGGCGTCGATGCGCCCCATGTGGTCGATCACCACGGGGCAGGGCAGCGCGGCCAGCACGGGCGCCATCGGCGTGATCAGGCGGGCTTCCATGTGGATCTGCAGGTGCCATCCGTGATCGGCAAGCCGCGGGGCCAGCGCGCGCAGCTGTTCGGGCGTGGCGCCGGGCGCCAGATGGGCCATGTAGTTGTAGCGGATGCCGCGGAAGCCCTGCGCGGAAAGGCGCCGGATCGCGGCATCCTCGATGTCGGGCGGTGCGAGCGCGATGCCGAGATACCGCCCCGGACGGGCCGCGATCGCGTCGGCGGTCACGGCGTTGTCGAAGCCGTGCACCGCGGACTGGACGATCACGCCGCGCGCGATCCCCATGCGGTCATGCAGGGCGAACAGCGCCTCCTTCGGGGCGTCGGCGGGCTTCAGCGCGCTGCCTTCGGCGAAGGGAAAGCGTTCGGCCGGTCCGAAGACATGGACATGGCAGTCGGTCGCGCCTGGCGGCAGCGCGATGGGTGCGGGAGAGGGGTCGGGCTTCCAGGTCAGCGGTCGCTCGGTCACGTCAGCTCCTCGGGCGCGTCAGGGGGTGGGGAGATGCGGAAGGTGACCAGGGTGACGGCGATCAGGATGTAGTATCCGATCACCCCCACCAGATCGACGAGCCGGTCGCGGCCCAGCACCGCCTCGGCCCGGGCGTAGTGATCGTCGGGCAGGTCGCGCGTGGCCAGAAGGCTTTCGGTCACGCGATGGGTCACCTCCTCGGCGGCATCGGCATAGGGAAGCGGCGCGCCCGTGCGCAGCGCCTCGATCAGCGCGGGCGACAGGCCGGCGGCCAGCGCATGCGGCTTGTGGGCATGCCATTCGTATTCGGCATCCCACGCGCGGGCGACGGTCAGGATGGCCAGCTCGCTCAGCCGCGGCGGCAGCGCGCTGTCATAGCGGCAGTAGCGGCCCAGCTCCTGCGCCCTGTGGGCCAGTTCGGGGCGGTGCAGCCAGACCGCCAGCGGCCCGCGAACCCCGCCCCTGGGGCTGGCGGCGATGGCGTCGTGCAC
>RFGB01000288.1 GCA_003697125.1 Alphaproteobacteria bacterium | reverse complement strand
GTCGGGCTTCACCTGGGGTGGCAGCGTCACATTCGCCTTCACCGATTCGGCCGGCGACTATCCCCCGACCTATCCGGGCGCGGCGCCGCTGCGCGGATTTCAGGCCTTCACCGACGGTCAGGCCGAGGCGGCGCGCGCCGTGCTGGCCGAGATCGCCGCGGTTTCGGGGCTGAGCTTCACCGAGGCCACCGTCAGCGACAGCGGTGGCGGCTACCGCACCACTGACCCGGGCGACGACGACGACAAGGCCGACATCCGGCTGGCGCGCACCGAGGTGACCGCGACCGCCTACGCCTATTATCCCGGGCCGTTCGGGGAATCGGGCGATGTCTGGCTGCGGGCCTCGGCCGCCGCCACCGATGCGGGTGCCATGCTGGAGGATGTCGCCCGCGGCGGCTGGGGCCGCCATACCCTGCTGCACGAGATCGGCCATGCCGTGGGGCTGAAGCATGGCCACCATTCCGGCGGCACCAACATGCAGGTGCTGCCCGTCGAATGGGACGGGATGGAATTCACGGTGATGAGCTATCGCTCCTATGTCGGGGCGCCGGTCGACAAGGGCTATGGCAACGAATACTGGGGCTTCGCCCAGTCGCTGATGATGCTGGACATCGCCGCGCTGCAGCAGGCCTATGGCGCCAACCATGCCACGCGCGCGGGCGACACCGTCTATCGGTTCGATCCGGTCACCGGCGAGATGTCGATCGACGGGGTCGGCCAGGGCGCCCCCGGTGACAACCGGCTGTTCCTGACCATCTGGGATGGCGACGGCGTCGACGCCTATGACTTCTCGGCCTATGCGACCGATCTTTCCATCGACCTCGCCCCGGGCGGCTGGTGCGATCTGGACGTCGGCGGCACCGCGCAGCGCGCGTGGCTGGGCGACGGCCACTGGGCGCGCGGCCATGTCTTCAACGCCCTGATGCATGAGGGCGATCCGCGCTCGCTGATCGAGAATGCGCGCGGCGGGTCGGGCAATGACGTGATCCGGGGCAACCTGGCCGACAACAGCCTGGTCGGCGCGGGCGGAAACGACATCCTCGACGGCCTCGATGGCGACGACATGCTGTGGGGCGGGTCGGGCGACGACAGCCTGACCGGCGGGACGGGCTTCGACCGGCTGTTCGGCGGAAGGGGTGATGACCATCTGGATGGCGGGGGGGGAGACGACCGGCTGCTGGGGCGCGCCGGCGACGATGTGCTGACAGGCGGTGACGGGCGCGACGCGCTGCGCGGCGGCGAGGGGGCGGACAGCTTCGTCTTCCGGCCCTCGCCGGGGGGGCGGATGGTGGTGGTCGATCTCGATCCGCTGGAGGACCGCCTGATCCTGCCCGAAGGTCTGGCGATGGCCGAGATTCAGGCGGTGGAACGCGGCGATCTGCGGCTGTTCATCGACGATGCGGTGATTCGCCTCGTCGGATGGCATGTCGAGGATCTCGGGCTTCTGCCCCTTGGCTGAACCGGGGCCGGCGGGTCTTTGATTCGGTGTTTTTCCTGTTAATCTCTCCGGCCGCAGGACAGGGCAACCGGTGGGGGAAGGGGCATGAGACTGCTGCCCAGGATGCTTGAGCGGGCGATCCGCAGGGGCCGGCTGACATTGCATGCGCCGAACGGCGCGCGGCATGAGTTCGAGGGGGCCGAGCCCGGCCCGCATGTGACGATCCGCATCACCGACCCTTCGCTGGACTGGAAGATCCCGCTGAACCCCGAACTGCGGGCGGCGGAAGCCTATATGGACGGCACGCTCCGGATCGAGGACGGCGACGCCTATGCGCTGCTCGAGCTCGTCTTCCTCAACAAGCGGCAGTTCGACATGACGCCCGCCCAGGTGTTCTGGAACAGCCTCGCGCGCGGGTTCAGACGCTGGCTGCAATACAACCCAGTCTCGCGCGCGCGGCGCAATGCCGGGCATCACTATGACACCGGCAACGCCTTCTATCGCATGTGGCTGGATGCCGACATGCAGTATTCATGCGCCTATTTCCCCACCGGCGAGGAGACGCTGGAGGAGGCGCAGATCCTCAAGAAGCGCCACATCGCCGCCAAGATGGGCCTGAAGCCGGGCCAGAAGGTGCTGGACATCGGCTGTGGCTGGGGGGGGATGGCGCTCTATCTCGCCTCGGTCGCTGATGTCGAGGTGACCGGCATCACGCTTTCCGAACAGCAGCTTGCGGTGGCGCAGGCCCGCGCCCGCGCGGCGGGGCTGGAGGACCGCGTGCGCTTCGAGCTGCGCGACTATCGCCAGCTGGGCGAGACCTTCGACCGCGTGGTCAGCGTCGGCATGCTGGAGCATGTCGGCATCACCCATCTGGGCGAATACTTCATGAAGGTGCGCGACGTGCTGAAGCCCGACGGCGTGGCGCTGATCCACTCCATCTCGGGCAAGTCGCCGCCGGGCGTCACCGGGCCGTTCCTGCGCAAATACATCTTCCCGGGCGGCTATGCACCCTCGGTCAGCGAGACGATGCTGTGCGTCGAGCGTTCGGGCCTGTGGCTTCTGGACATGGAGATCCTGCGCGTCCATTACGCCCTGACCCTGCGCCACTGGCGCGACCGATTCATGGCCCGGCGCGACGAGGTCGTGCGGATGTATGACGAGCGCTTCGCGCGGATGTGGGAATTCTATCTGGCCGCCTGCGAATGCGCCTTCCGCTATGGCTCGTCCCATGTCTTCCAGATGCAGCTGGCGCGCGAGCGTGACGCCATGCCCCTGACCCGCGACTACATCCCCGAGGTCGAACGCGCCCTGGCCGCGCGGGAGGCCCAGGCGATCCGGCAGATCGAGAGCGCGACCGACAAGGTGTTCGAGGCGGCCTGACGGCGCGCTTGCCCCGCATCGCGGCACGGGGCAGGCTGCCCGCCGGAGGGCGGATGAAGGGGGATGCGCATGGAGCAGGCGGCGGTCACGGCGGTCGCGCTCTATACCGGGCTTCTGGCACTGGTCGGGATCTGGCTGGCACTTCATGTCGGCCGGCTGCGCGGGCAGCTGCGGATCTTCATCGGAGATGGCGGCCATCCGCGGATGATCCGGGCGATGCGGGGGCAGGCGAATTTCGTCGAATCGGTGCCGATGGCGCTGCTGCTGATGCTGCTGGCCGCGCTGCTGGGCGCGCCGGTCTGGCTGCTCCATGCCGGGGGCATCGCGCCGGTGGCGGGGCGCATCCTGCACGGGATGCACTTCATGGCCGAGGATGCGCCCCGCTGGCAGCGCGCGGCCGGGGCGGGGCTGACCATGCTGGTCCTGGCGCTGGGCGGGATCGGGGTCGTCGCCCATGCGCTGGCGCGGATGTTCTGAGCCGGCCCCGCCACGCTTGACCTTTGCGGTGATCCCGGCCATCAGCCGACCATGACTCCGAGGCTTGACGATCTCGCCCAGAGGCTGCTCGACGCCGCGCTGAGGGCCGGCGCCGATGCCGCGGATGCGCTTGTCGTCTCCGGCGAGAGCATCTCGGTGCAGCTCCACAACGACCAGCTGGACAGTGCCACCCGGTCCGAGGGAATCGACATCGGGCTGCGCGTTCTGGTCGGGCGCAGGCAGGCCTGCGTCTCGGCATCGGACATCGGGGCCGGAACCGTCGCGGCGCTGGCCGAACGCGCGGTGGCGATGGCGCGCGAGGCGCCCGAGGATCCCTGGGCGGGGCTTGCCGAGCCGGCGGAACTCGCCCGGGGGTGGGACCTTGCCGCGCTGGAGATCGACGATCCGGCCGACCCGCCGGCCCCCGAACGGCTCGAGGCGCTGGCCCGCGAGGCGGCCGGGGCCGCGCTGGGTCGCGAGGGAATCGCCCAGGTGGAGGCGGGGGCGGCCTGGGGCCGGCACAGGCTGCATCTCGCCGCCACCAACGGCTTCTCGGGCGGCTATGCGCGCTCGCGCGCCGATCTCTACTGCACCGCGATCGCGGGATCCGGCACGGGGATGGAGCGCGACCACGCCGCCGAGAGCCGCACCCATCGGGCCGACCTGCCCGCGCCGGAGGAGGTTGGGCGGCGCGCCGCGGACCGGGCGCTTGCCATGCTGGGCGCGCGCAAGCCGCCCAGCGGCGCCTTTCCGGTGCTGTATGACGAGCGCGTCGCCGCGGGGCTGATCGGCCATCTGCTGGCCGCGATCAACGGCACCGCCGTGGCGCGGGGCGCCACCTGGCTGAAGGATGCGCTGGGCCAGCGCGTGTTGCCCGCGGGGGTCGATCTGATCGAGGATCCCGAGCGGCCGCGGGGCCTCGCCTCGCGCCCCTTCGACGGCGAGGGCCTGCCCGGCTGGCGCCGTGCCTTCGTGCGTGACGGTGTGCTGGCCGTGTGGGTGCTGGATCTGGCAACCGGGCGCCAGCTGCGTCTGCCGAGCACCGGCAACGCCATGCGCGGCACCGGGGCGCCACCCGCGCCGGGGGTGGGGAACCTGATCCTGGCCGCCGAAGGCAGCCCGCGCGAGAAACTGCTTGCCGAGATGGGCACGGGGCTTGTGGTCACCTCGCTGATCGGCAGCACCATCAACCCCACCACCGGGGCCTATTCCCGGGGCGCCTCGGGCTTCTGGGTCGAACGGGGCGAGATCGTGCGCCCGGTGCATGAATGCACCATCGCCGGAAACCTGCGCGACATGCTGCGTAGCCTGCGCCCGGCCGATGATGCCCGCCCGTCGCGGTCGCGGATCGTGCCCAGCCTGCTGGTCGAGGGGCTGACGATTGCCGGCGACTGAAGGGCGCGACCCCGCTGTCGGGCGCGATGCGGCGGATCTTGCGCTGCTGCGCGCCGCCGCGGACGAGGCCGGCCGCGAGGCCATGGCGCATTTCGGCCTCGCGATCGGCGTGGCCGAGAAGCCGGACGGCCAGGGGCCGGTCAGCGCCGCGGATCTGGCGATCGAGCGGCTGCTGCGCGCGCGGCTTGTCGGAGAGCGGCCCGATTACGGCTGGCTGAGCGAGGAGGCCCCCGACGATCCGGCGCGGCTGGTTGCCGAGCGGGTGTTCATCGTCGATCCCATCGACGGCACCCGCAGCTTTCTGGCCGGCAGGCGGGGCTTCGGCATCGCGCTGGCGGTGGCCGACCGCGCCGGGCTGGCCGCGGCGGTGTTCCACATGCCGGCGTTGTCGCGCAGCTACTGGGCGCGACGGGGCGGCGGCGCCTGGCGTGACGGCGTGGCACTGGCCGCGTCGCGGCGGACCACCCTGGAAGGTGCGCGGGCCCTGACCGGCGCCGCCCAGCTTAGCCCGAAGCTCTGGCCCGGCGGGCCGCCGCCGGTGGCGCGCCATTACCGGCAGGCGCTGGCGCACCGGCTGTGCCTTGTCGCCGAGGGGCGCTTCGATGCGCTGATCGCGCTGCGCGAGATCTGGGAGTGGGATGCCGCCGCCGGGGCGCTGATCGCGCGCGAGGCGGGGGCGCTGGTCACCACCCGCACCGGGGCGGCGTGGGCGTGGAACTCCCCCGGCCGCAAGCTGCCCGGGATCATCGCCGCCCCGCCGGCCCTGCACCGGCAGATCATGGCGCGGCTGGGGGTGGCGACTTGAGCCGGTCGGCGCGATCGCTATGCTGCTCCGGCCCCGCGGGCGGGGAATGACCGGGGAGGGGAGGCCGGGTCGCATGCTGCGCCGCGTCCGATCGACACCCTGGATGGGCCGCCTCGCCGCGCGGCTGATTGCCGGCTATCTCCGGCTGTGCCGCGCCACCGGCCGCTGGGAGATTCGCGGCGCGGAGTTTGTCGCCCATGGCCGCGCCGCCCGCAGCCCCAGCCTGGTGGCCGTCTGGCATGGCAGGCTGGCGATGATCGCCACCGAACGCACGCCCCGCGACCGGGTGCTGGCGCTGATCTCGCGCGCGGGCGACGGGGCGCTGGCCGCCGAGGTGATGGCCAGATTCGGCATCGAGGCGCTGCGCGGCTCCTCGCAGGATCCGCGGAAGCCGTGGCGCGAGCGCGGCGGGCGGGCGGCGCTGGCCGCGGCGCTGGCCGCGGCGCGGCGCGATCCGGGGCTGTTCCTGGCCGTGACTCCGGACGGACCGCGCGGCCCGCGCATGCGCTGCAAGCCGGGCATCGCGCTGATGGCCGCGCGGCTGGGCGCGCCGGTGCTGCCCTTCGCCTTCTCGGCCCGGGGGGCGATCGAGCTGTCCAGCTGGGACCGCTTCCTGCTGCCGCTGCCATTCTCGCGCGGGGTGATCGCCTGGGGCGCGCCGGTTCCCCCGCCGGCTCGGACCGATCCGGACAGCCTCGAAGCCCACCGCCTGCGCATCGAGGCGGCGCTGATCGAACTGACCCGCGCCGCCGATGCCGCCATCGGCCGCCGCACGCCGGAGCCCGGCTGATGGCCGCGCCGGGGCTTCGGCTGTATCTGGCGCTGTCGCGCCGCGCGACGCCGCTGGCGCGGCTGATCCTTTCCCGCCGTGCCCGCCGCGGCAAGGAGGATCCCGCCCGTCTTCCCGAGAGGCTGGGGGTGCCGGGCCTGCCGCGTCCCGATGGCCCGCTGGTCTGGCTGCATGCGGCCAGCGTGGGCGAGGCGCTTTCGGTGATGGAGGTGCTGCGGCGGCTGCGCACGCTCAGGCCCGATCTCGCCATCCTGGTGACCACCGGCACCCGCAGCTCGGCCGAGCTGGTGGCACGGCGGCTGCCCGACGGGGCGCTGCACCAGTATGCGCCCGTCGATCTCCTGCCGGCGCTGGAGGGCTTCCTGAGCCATTGGCGCCCGGGGCTGGCGATCTGGGTCGAGAACGAGATCTGGCCGGCGATGATTCACGCCACCGCCGCCGCCGGTGTCACGCTGGTGATGGTCAATGCCCGCATCTCGGAACGGTCGGCGCGGCGCTGGCGCCGTGCGCCCGGCACGATCCGCAGGCTGATGGCCGCCTTCCGGGTGATCTTCGCCCAGGACGAGGCGAGCGCCGCCCGGCTGCGCCGGCTGGGCGCGGGCGCGGTGGTGGTGACCGGAACCCTGAAGGAGGGGGCGGCCCCGCTTGCCCATGACGAGAGCGAGCGGCGCCGCATCGCCGCGCGGATCGAGGGGCGATCGGTCTGGCTTGCCGCATCGACCCATGACGGCGAGGAGGCGATGGTGGCCGAGGCCCACCGGGCCCTGCGCCGGTCGGGCATCGACGCGCTGCTTATCCTGGTGCCGCGGCATCCCGAACGCGGGCCGGCGCTGGCCGAGGCGCTGGCCGCCGCGGGCTGGCGGGTGGCGCGGCGCGGCGCGGGCGAGCTTCCGGGGCAGGATACCGACATCTATGTCGCCGACACCCTGGGCGAGCTGGGACTGTGGTATCGGCTCTCTCCGGTCTCCTTCGTCGGCGGGTCGCTGGTTCCGGTCGGCGGGCACAACCCCTTCGAGCCCGCCGCGCTGGGCTCGGCAATCATCCATGGGCCGCATGTGGACAGCTTTGCCGACGGTTACGGAAGGCTCGGCGCGGCGAAGGCGGCGATCGAGGTGCGGGACGCCGCCGGGCTGGCGGATGCGGTTCGCCGGGCGATGGCGCCGGACATGGCCGCGGCGCTGGCGGCAGCCGCCTGGGCGCTGTTCAGCGAGGGCAGCGCGGTCACCGATCGGGTGATGGAGGCGCTGGTGCCGCTCCTGCCCCCACCCGGGGGGCAGTGATGCGCGCCCCCGCCTTCTGGACCCGGCCGCCGGGGCTGCTGGCCCGGGCGCTGGCGCCGCTCGGGGCGGGCTATGCGCTGGCCACGCGCCTGCGCCTGGTCCGCCCCGGGCTGCGCCTGCCGGTGCCGGTGATCTGCGTCGGCAACCTGACCGCGGGCGGCAGCGGAAAGACCCCGCTGGTGATCGCGCTGGTCGAACGGCTGGCCGCGCGCGGGGTTGCGGTGCATGTGCTCAGCCGCGGTCATGGCGGGCGGCTGCGCGGGCCGCTGCGCGTGGATCCCGTGCGGCACCGGGCCGCGGATGTCGGCGACGAGCCGCTGCTTCTGGCCGCCTTCGCCCCGGTCTGGGTCGCCCGCGACCGCGCCGCCGGCGGCCGCGCGGCATGCGCCGCCGGGGCGCAGGTGATCGTGATGGATGACGGCTTCCAGAATCCGGCGCTGGTCAAGGATCTGTCGCTTCTTGTCGTCGATGCCGAGACGGGATTCGGCAACGGGCTGTGCATTCCGGCCGGGCCGCTGCGCGAACCGCTGTCGGCGGGGCTGGCCCGGGCCGATCTCGTGGTGGCGGTGGGCGCGGATCCGGCCCGGCTCGTGCGGCGCTGGCCGCAGCTTGCCGGCAGGCCCCTGGTCGGGGCGCGGATCGTGGCGCGGGAGACGGGGATGCCCTGGCAGGGGCAGCGGGTGGTGGCCTTCGCCGGCATCGGCCGGCCCAAGAAGTTCTTCGCCACCCTGCGCGGGCTGGGTGCCGAGATCGTTGCCGCCCACCCCCTGGGCGATCATGCCCCGCTGTCGCCCCGGCTGCTGGCGCGGCTTGTGCGCGAGGCCGAGGCGCAGGATGCGCTGCTGGTGACCACCGACAAGGATGCGGTGCGCCTGCCCCGCGCCTTTCGCGGCCGCGCCGTCCCAGTTCCGGTGGATCTGCGGCCCGAGGCGTGGGGGCCGATCGATGCTGCGCTCGATTCCCTGCTTGCCGGAAAAATGCCCTGATCGCGGCCCGGAATCGCCAAAGGAATTCAGGATTCCTTGCACCGGAAGGTCGGGCGCACCGGGTGGAATGGTCCGGGCGGGGAAGAGGGGCCCTGCCGGATGGGGAGCGGGGCCCGGCCTTCCGGGGAAGACGGACCGCATCGCCGGGCTGCCACGGGTCGGGTCGTGGCGGCCCGGCGCCCGGCGGGCCCCGCCGTCACTGGGCGGCGACGGCCGCCGCGCGGTCGGCGATGGCGACGATGTCGGCCATGATCCGGTTCAGGGCGAAGTCCTTGGGGGTATAGACCCGCGCGACGCCCATCTCGCGCAGGCGGGCGGCGTCCTCCTCGGGGATGATGCCCCCGACGACGACCGGCACATCCGCAAGACCGGCGTTGCGCATCCGCTCCATCACCTCGGCCACCAGCGGAAGATGCGATCCCGACAGGATCGACAGCCCGACGACATGGGCGCCTTCCTCCAGCGCGGCATTGACGATTTCGGCCGGGGTCAGGCGGATCCCCTCATAGACCACCTCCATGCCGCAGTCGCGCGCCCGGACCGCGATCTGCTCGGCGCCATTGGAATGCCCGTCCAGGCCGGGCTTGCCGACCAGGAGCTTCAGGCGCCGGCCGAGCCGGGCGCTGACCGCCTCGACCTCGGCGCGGATGGCCTCGAGCCCCTCTGCCGGGGCGCGCAGGGCGCCGCCGACCCCGGTGGGGGCGCGGTATTCCCCGAAGACGCGGCGCATCACCGCGCCCCATTCGCCGGTGGTGACCCCGGCGCGCGCCGCGGCGATCGAGGGGGGCATGATGTTCGCGCCGCTGCGAGCGGCTTCCTCCAGCCGCTCCAGCGCCGCCGCCACCGCCGCCGGGTCGCGCTGCGCGCGCCAGGCCTGCAGGCGGGCGATCTGCTGCGCCTCGACCCCGGGATCGACGGTCAGGATGCCGGCCTGTCCGGCGGTCAGGGGCGAGGGTTCGGCCTCGGTGAAGCGGTTGACCCCGACCACGACGGTCTCGCCCCGCTCGATGCGGGCGACGCGTTCGGCATTCGCCTCGACCAGCGCGGCCTTCATCACCTCGATCGCCGCGATCGCCCCGCCCATCGCGTCGATCCGGGCGAGTTCGGCGCGGGCGGCGTCCTTCAGCGCCGCGACCTTGCGCGCCACTGCCGGATTGCCGTCGAACAGGTCGTCATATTCGAGCAGGTCGGTCTCGTAGGCGAGGATCTGCTGGGCGCGCAGCGACCATTGCTGGTCCCAGGGCCGCGGCAGGCCCAGCGCCTCGTTCCAGGCCGGCAGCTGCACCGCGCGGGCGCGGGCATTGCGCGACAGCGTCACCGCCAGCATCTCGATCAGGATGCGGTAGACATTGTTCTCCGGCTGCTGCTCGGTCAGGCCGAGGCTGTTGACCTGCACCCCATAGCGAAAGCGGCGCAGGGTGGGATCGGTGACGCCGTAGCGGTCGCGGCAGATCTCGTCCCACAGCTCGACGAAGGCGCGCATCTTGCACATCTCGGTGACGAAGCGGATGCCCGCATTCACGAAGAAGCTGATGCGGCCGACCATGGCGGGAAAATCGGCGGCGGGAACCCGGGCGCGCACATGGTCGAGCACGGCGCAGGCGGTGGCCAGGGCATAGGCCAGCTCCTGCTCGGGCGTCGCGCCCGCCTCCTGCAGGTGATAGGAACACACATTCATCGGGTTCCATTTCGGCATTGCCCGATGGCAGAATTCGGCGACATCGCCGATCAGGCGCATGCTCGGCTCGGGGGGGAAGACATAGGTTCCCCGGCTGAGATACTCCTTGATGATGTCGTTCTGCACCGTGCCCTGAAGCGTCGCGATATCGGCGCCCTGCTCCTCGGCCAGGGCGACATAGAGCGCGAGGAGCCAGGCCGCGGTGGCATTGATCGTCATCGAGGTGTTCATGCGCTGCAGCGGGATGTCACGGAACAGCGCGCGCATGTCGCCGAGATGGCAGATCGGCACGCCGACCTTGCCCACCTCGCCGCGGGCAAGGCCGTGGTCGCTGTCATAGCCGGTCTGGGTGGGCAGGTCGAAGGCGACCGACAGGCCGGTCTGGCCGCGCGCGAGATTGGCGCGGTAGAGGGCGTTCGACGCCTCTGCGGTGGAGTGGCCCGCATAGGTGCGGAACAGCCAGGGTCGGTCCCTGCGGTCGGTCATCGTTGCGCTCCCTCGCGGACGCGGATTGCTGCATTGCAGCGGTTACCGCGTATCAGAAAATTGCGCAAGTGATTTGATCGTTGGAACAAAGTTTCCGCTGCTTGTCACGACCCATCCCGCAGGCAAGCGAAAGGGGCCGCGC
>RFGB01000287.1 GCA_003697125.1 Alphaproteobacteria bacterium | reverse complement strand
GGCCAGGCCCGCCGCCCGCGCCGCGGTGGCCGCCTTCCTGTCGGAGGGGGCGCCGCGGGGCCCGGCGGTCTGGGTGCGGGTCAACGCCCTCGACACCGGGATCACCGCACAGGATGTCGCCGCGCTGGCGGGCCGCGATGTCGCGGGCTTCGTGCTGCCCAAATGCGCGGGGCCCGACCACGTCGAGGCACTGGCGCGGATGATCCCGCCCGGCGCGGGGATCCTCGCCATCGCCACCGAGACGGTGCGCGCCCTGCGCCGGCTGATGCGCGAGGACTGGTCGCATCCGCGGCTGACCGCGCTGACCTGGGGGGGCGAGGATCTCGCCGCCGACCTCGGCGCCACCGCCAACCGGGGGGATGGGGGGCGCTATCTGGGGCCGTTCCTCCTGGCGCGCGACGTGACGCTGCTGGCCGCGGCCGAGGCCGGGGTCGCGGCGATCGATGCCGTGCATCCCGATTTCCGCGACCTCGCCGGGCTGGCGGCCGAGACGCGCGAGGCGGCCAGCCTGGGCTTCGCGGGCAAGATGGCGATCCATCCCGCCCAGATCCCGGTGATCCACGACGCGCTGCGCCCGGATGCGGCCGAGATCGCCTGGGCCGAACGGGTGATCGCCGCGCTGGAGGCTGCCGGCGGCGGGGTGGCCCAGCTCGACGGGCACATGCTCGACCGGCCCCATCTGCGCAAGGCCCGGCGCATCCTGGACCGCGCCGGCCGGGGCTGAGGCCACCCCGCCCGCCGCGGCGGTTGGCAACCGGCGCCGCGATCTGGAATGATCGCGGGGCGAATCGCGATCCGCCGCATGCCGGCCCGGGACCGGAACCTCTGCCGCCGATGAACATACTCTTCGTCATGTATGACCAGCTGCGCTTCGACTATCTGTCCTGCGCAGGCCATCCCCATCTGCACACCCCCAATTTCGACCGCGTCGCCGCGCGCGGGGTGCGCTTCACCAATGCCTTCGTGCAGTCGCCGATCTGCGGCGCCAGCCGGATGTCGTTCTACACCGGGCGCTATGCCTCCTCGCATGGCGCGCAATGGAACGGCTTCCCGCTGCGGGTGGGCGAGATGACGCTGGGCGATCACCTGCGGGCGCTGGGAATGGGCTGCTGGCTGGTCGGCAAGACCCACATGCGGGCGGATGCGGAGGGGATGCGGCGGCTGGGGCTGAGCCCCGACAGCGTGATCGGTGCCCGCCAGGCCGAGGCGGGCTTCGACGTCTGGGTGCGCGATGACGGGCTGTGGGCCGAGGGGCCGGACGGCTTCTATGACGAGAACCGCTCGCCCTACAACGAATACCTGAAGTCGAAGGGCTATCCCGCCGACAATCCCTGGGCGGTCTTCGCCAATGCCGGGGTGGACGAGGCGGGCGACATCGCCTCGGGCTGGTTCCTGCTCAACGCCAGCCGTCCCGCCAATATCCGCGAGGAGGACAGCGAGACCCCCTGGCTGACCCGTCAGGCGATGGCCTTCATCGATCAGGCCGCGGCGCCCTGGTGCCTGCATCTGAGCTACATCAAGCCGCACTGGCCCTATATCGTCCCCGCCCCCTATCATGACATGTTCGGGCCCAATCACGTGCCCGCCGCGGTCCGCCATCCCGACGAGCGGGTCGATCCCCACCCCGTCTATGCCGCCTACATGGATGGCCCCGTCGCCCGCGCCTTCCAGCGCGAGGATGTCCGCGCCCGGGTGATCCCGACCTATATGGGCCTGATCAAGCAGTGCGACGACCAGCTGGGGGTGCTGCTCGACTGGCTGGAGGAGACCGGCCGCATCAACGACACGATGATCGTGCTGACCTCGGACCATGGCGATTATCTGGGCGATCACTGGCTGGGCGAGAAGGACCTGTTCCACAACCCCTCGGTGAAGATCCCGCTGATCATCATGGATCCGCGCCCGCAGGCCGACGCCACCCGCGGCACCAGCTGCGATGCGCTGGTCGAGGCGATCGACCTGGCGGCGACCTTCGTCGAGGCCGCCGGCGGCAGCGTGCCGGACCACATCATCGAGGGGCGTTCGCTGATGCCCTGGATCAGGGGCGAGACCCCGGCCGACTGGCGCCGCTTCGTCATCTCGGAATACGACTATTCCGCCACCCCCCATGCGGCGAAGCTGGGGGTGGCGCCGCGCGACGCCCGGCTGTTCATGGTCTTCGACGGCCGGCACAAGCTGATCCACGCCGAGGGCGGCTTCCGCCCGATGCTGTTCGATCTTGCCGAGGATCCCGAGGAGTTCGACGACCTCGCCCGCGGCCCGGGGCACGAGGCCGAGATCGACCGGCTCTACGACATGCTGGCCGCCTGGGGGCGGCGGCTCTCGCAGCGGGTGACGATGTCGGATGCCGACATCATCGCCATGCGCGGCCGGTCGCGCCGGCGCGGCATCCTGCCCTTCCTGGCGGATGGCTCCGAGGTCGAGCCGGAGATGACCGCGAAATACCGCGGCAGGGCGCCTGCCCGCTACATCAGGGACTGATCGCGCCACCGCGCGCCGCCCGCGCGGTGGCGCGATCAGTCCCTGAT
>RFGB01000286.1 GCA_003697125.1 Alphaproteobacteria bacterium | reverse complement strand
TCCCCTCCGGCGCGGCCGGCCCGGTTAACCTGGGTTAAGCGCAGGTTAACGGTTCGGCTTTCGTTCCACCACCTGTGGTATTGCCCGCCCCGGCAGCCGCAAAATCTGGGTGTCATCGGGTCAGTTTGCGGTTGACCTGCGCGCCCGAGTCGGGACATTTGGTGGGCGAGCGGCAGGAACCTACCACAGGTTGCGGCTCAGGGTATTTGTCGAAGATCGCCGCATCAGGGCGGCAAGATCTGCGCCGGGCCGCCTGCGCGCCCGGCGAGAGGGAAATTCGTGCCCCGAACAGGGGCCAGGGCGGGGACGACGCGATGCGAATCGAACGCAGGTTTACCACCGAGGGGCAGGATGCCTATGCCGGGATCGCCTTTCGCGAGGCGAGTTCCGAGATCCGCAACCCCGACGGGCGGGTGGTCTTCCGGCTGGAGGCGTTCGAGGTTCCCGCCTCCTGGAGCCAGGTGGCCGCCGATGTGCTGGCCCAGAAGTATTTCCGCAAGGCCGGCGTGCCCGCCCGCACCCGCCGCGTGCGCGAGAAGGGCGTTCCGGAATTCCTGTGGCGCTCGGTCCCCGACGAGGCGGCGCTGGCCGAGCTGCCCGAGGAGGCGCGCTATGGCGGCGAGACCTCGGCCCGGCAGGTCTTCGACCGGCTGGCCGGCGCATGGGCCTACTGGGGCTGGAAGGGCGGCTATTTCGACGGCGAGGCCGACGCGCGCGCCTATTTCGACGAGATGCGGGTGATGCTGGCCCGCCAGATGGCCGCCCCCAACAGCCCGCAATGGTTCAACACCGGCCTGCACTGGGCCTATGGCATCGACGGCCCGGGCCAGGGGCACTACTTCGTCGATCACCGCACCGGCCGGGTGATGCCGTCGACCTCGGCCTATGAGCGGCCCCAGCCCCATGCCTGCTTCATCCAGTCGGTGGCCGATGATCTGGTCAACCCCGGCGGGATCATGGATCTGTGGGTGCGCGAGGCGCGGCTGTTCAAGTATGGCTCGGGCACCGGCACCAATTTCAGCGATCTGCGCGGCGAGGGCGAGCCGCTGACCGGGGGCGGGCGATCCTCGGGCCTGATGAGCTTCCTCAAGATCGGCGACCGCGCCGCCGGGGCGATCAAGTCGGGCGGCACCACCCGCCGCGCGGCGAAGATGGTGATCTGCGACATGGATCACCCCGACATCGAGGAGTTCATCACCTGGAAGCTGCGCGAGGAGGAGAAGGTCGCAAGCCTGGTCGCCGGGTCGCGGGCGCATCAGAAGCACCTGAACGCCATCCTGGCCGCGGTGCGCGACTTCGACGGGGCCCGGCCCACCGATCCCGCCGCCAATCCCGCGCTGAAGGTGGCGATGCGCGCCGCGCGCCGCGCCATGATCCCCGACAACATGGTGCGCCGCTGCCTGCAGCTGGCCGAGCAGGGGGTGAGCGCGATCGAGTTCCCGGTGATGGACACCGACTGGGACGGAGAGGCCTATCTGACCGTCTCGGGGCAGAACTCGAACAATTCGGTGCGCATCACCGACGCCTTCCTGCAGGCGGTGGCCGAGGATGCCGACTGGGCGCTGATCCGGCGCACCGACGGCAAGGTCGCCCGCACCGTCAAGGCCCGCGCGCTGTGGGAGAAGATCGGCCATGCCGCCTGGGCCTGCGCCGATCCGGGGGTGCAGTTCCATGACACGATCAACGACTGGCACACCTGTCCCGCGGGCGGGCCGATCCGGGCGTCGAACCCCTGCTCGGAATACATGTTCCTCGACGACACCGCCTGCAACCTCGCCTCGATGAACCTGCTCGCCTTCCTGCGCGAGGGGCGCTTCGACGCGGAGGCCTTCGTCCATGCCGCGCGGCTGTGGACCGTCACGCTCGAGATCAGCGTGATGATGGCGCAGTTCCCCAGCCCCCGCATCGCCGAGCTGTCCTGGCGCTACCGCACGCTGGGGCTGGGCTATGCCAATCTGGGCGGGCTGCTGATGACGCTGGGCCTGCCCTATGACAGCGACGAGGGCCGGGCACTGTGCGCGGCGCTGACCGCGGTGATGACCGGAACCGCCTACGCCACCTCGGCCGAAATGGCGCGCGATCTCGGCCCCTTCCCGGGCTTCGCCGAGAACCGCGCGCACATGCTGCGGGTGATGCGCAACCATCTGCGCGCCGCGCGCGGCGAAAGCGCGGGCTATGAGGGGCTGCGCAAGCCCCCGGTGCCCTTCGACGCCCGCGCCTGCCCCGATCGCGAGCTGGCCGCGCTGGCGGTGGCCGCGTGGGAGGAGGCGCTGCGTCTGGGCGAGGCCCATGGCTACCGCAACGCCCAGGCCAGCGTGATCGCGCCCACCGGCACGATCGGGCTGGTGATGGATTGCGACACCACCGGCATCGAACCCGACTTCGCCCTGGTCAAGTTCAAGAAGCTGGCCGGCGGCGGCTATTTCAAGATCATCAACCGTTCGGTCCCCGCCGCGCTGGCACGGCTGGGCTACCGCCCCGAGGAGGTGCGCGCCATCGTCGCCCATGCCGTGGGCCACGGCACGCTGCAGGGCGCGCCGGCGATCAACCACGAGACCCTCTCGGCCATGGGGTTCGGCGAGGAACAGCTTGAGCGCATCGAGAAGGGGCTCGCCTCGGCCTTCGACATCCGCTTCGTCATCAATCCCTGGACGGTGGGGATGGCGTTCTGCCGCGACGTGCTGGGCGTGGAGGAGGCGCGGCTCAGCGATCCCTCCTTCGACCTGCTCGCCCATCTCGGCTTCTCGAAGGCCGAGATCGAGGCCGCCAACATCCATGTCTGCGGCACGATGACCGTCGAGGGGGCGCCGGGGCTGAAGCCCGAGCATCTGCCGGTGTTCGACTGCGCCAATCCCTGCGGGCGCACCGGGCGGCGCTTCCTGTCGGCCGAGGCGCATATCCGCATGATGGCCGCGGCCCAGCCCTTCATCTCGGGCGCGATCTCCAAGACCATCAACATGCCGAACGCGGCGACGGTCGAGGACTGCCTCGCGGCCTACGAGCTGTCGTGGAAGCTGGGGCTGAAGGCCAACGCGCTCTATCGGGACGGCTCCAAGCTCAGCCAGCCGCTCTCGGCCAGCCTTGTCGAGGATGACGACGAGGCGGAGGAGATCCTGGCCGAGGGGCCGCAGGCCGCCCGGGCCGCGGTGCTGGCCGAGAAGGTGGTCGAGAAGGTCGTGGTGCGCGAGATCGCCCGCGGCCGCGAGAAGCTGCCCGAACGGCGCAAGGGCTACACCCAGAAGGCGATCGTCGGCGGCCACAAGGTCTATCTGCGCACCGGCGAATATCCCGACGGCCGGCTGGGCGAGATCTTCATCGACATGCACAAGGAAGGCGCCGCCTTCCGCGCGATGATGAACAACTTCGCCATCGCCGTCTCGATCGGGCTGCAATATGGCGTGCCGCTGGAGGAATTCGTCGATGCCTTCACCTTCACCCGCTTCGAACCGGCGGGGCTGGTGCAGGGCAACGAGGCGATCCGGAACGCGACGTCGATCCTCGACTACATCTTCCGCGAACTCGCCATCTCCTATCTCGAACGCAGCGATCTCGCGCATGTCCCGCCCGAGACCCGCTCCGACGATCTGGGCGGCGGCGAGGGCGAGGGCCGGCGCGCGGGCGGCAATGTCGCCCCCGTCTCGCCCGAGGCGGCGCGCCGCGCGATCGAGACGATCCGCCAGGTCTCCTCGACCGGCTATCTGCGCAAGCGCCTGCCCGCCGAGCTTCTGGTGCTGCAGGGCGGCGGTCAGGGCCAGGCGGTCGAGACGGTGGGCGTCTCGCAGGCGGTGGCCAGCGCGCTCGCCGATGTGGGACAGGCGGTGATGGACCGCCGCGCCCAGGCCCGCATGCAGGGCTACGAGGGCGACCCCTGCGGGGAATGCGGCAACTTCACCCTGGTGCGCAATGGCACCTGCCTGAAATGCAACAGCTGCGGTGCAACCAGCGGTTGCAGCTGACGAATCCTGCCACCCGGGGGCTGGTCCCTCGACCCCCGGGGGCCGGCGTTCAGGCAAGCAAGACCGATCGAGCAGACAAGACTGCCTGAAGCCATTCCTCGGGGCGCGGAACTCCGCGCCCCCTCCTTTTCGGGTGGCCCCGCGCCGGGCCGCCGGGGCAGCCGGCGGTGCTTGGCGCAGCGGCCGGAGGGGGGCTCGACGCCCCCCGACGGCCGGCCCGGGAAGGACTATTCCGCGCCATCCTCGGCGATGGCCCGCGCGGCCTGGCCGGCGCTGCCCAGCGCGTCGAACATCCGCTGCAGCAGCGAGACCAGCTTCGCCCGCTCCTCCGCGCTCAGCGTCTCCACCACCGGGGCCAGCACCGCATGGCTCAGCCGGTCGCAGATCGCCGCCACCTCGCGCCCGCGCGGGGTCAGCGCCAGCTCCACCGACCGGTTGTCGCGCGCCGAACGGGTCCGGGTCAGATAGCCCTGCCGCTCCAGGCGCTTGAGCTGGTGCGAGATCGTCGATTGCGGCAGCGCCATCAGCTCGACCAGCGCGCCGACGCTCATCGTCCCGCGCTCGCCCAGGGCCACCAGGATGCGCGAGGAATAGAGATCCAGCGCGTGGCGCGCCATGACCGGGTTGCAGATCTGCTGCAGCCGCGCATTGATGCGGTGGACAAGGAAGGTCGGGCGCTGCTCCAGCGGCGGCGTTGCCGCCCGGTCCGGCGGCCCGGCGCGGTCGGCGCCGCCATCTCCGTCCTGCATGCCCGACATCTCCCGCGCCCCATTGGCCGATCCCGCATCAATCGGTATCGATGTTATTGATTTCGATGCAATGCTGCAATAGCCTGCGCCCAGCCGGGAGACGAGCGGATGAATCCTCTGGCCGACGCGGCGGTGATCGACCTGCACGCCCATGTCGTCCTGCCCCAGACGCTGGGTGCGGCGGGGCGCTTCGGTCCCGAGATCGGCCAGCATCCCGACGGCACGCCGTGGTTCCGGGTCGGGGACTGGCGGCTCGACGGGGTGCGCTATCGGGGCAGTCCCTTCATGGATCCCGAGCTGCGGCTGCAACGGATGGACGCGGCAGGCATCGGCGCGCAGATCCTTTCGCCCAACCCGCTCACCTATTTCCATTTCATCCCGGTGGCCGAGGCGGTTGCCTTCTGCCGGCGGCACAATGATGCGCTGGCTGCGCTGGTCGCGCGTCATCCGCACAGGCTGGGCGGGCTGGCGGCGCTGCCGGTGCAGGATCCCGCCGCCGCGGCCGAGGAGCTGTTCCGCGCCGTGGGGGAGCTGGGGCTCATGGGCGCCGCGATCGGCACCGACATGCCCCATCCGCTGGACGATCCGGCGATGGACAGGCTGTATGCGGCCTGCGTCGCGCTGGATGTGCCGCTGTTCATCCATCCCGGCCCCGCCGGAATCGATGGCCCGCCGGGCGATCCCAACCTGCGCGCCTATGACCTGGACGTGGTCGCCGGCTTCGCCGCGCAGGAGGCGGTTGCGGTGGCCCGGCTGATCTTCGGCGGCGTGCTGGACCGCCACCCCCGGCTCGACATCTGCATCAGCCATGGCGGGGGGGCCACCGCGGTGCTGGCCGGGCGCATGGCCCGTGCCGCCCGGCGCCGGCCATGGGCGCCCGCCGCGCTGCGCCCCGACGGCGCCTTCGAGGAACGCCTGGCGCGGCTGTGGTTCGACACGCACATGAACAGCGATGCGCCGCTGGCGCTGCTGACCTCGATCGTGGGCACCGACCGGCTGGTCTATGGCACCAATTTCGCCGGCTGGGACGCGCCCGACGATCCCGCCGGCCACGCCCCGGCGCCGCATCTGGCAGAGAATGCGCGCAGGCTGCTGCGCCTGCGCGGGCAGCGGAGGAGTGCGCAGCCATGACCAAGGCGATCCTGATCCGGGGCGGCTCGGTGATCGACGGAACCGGTGCGCCGCCGGTCCGCACCTCGATCCTGGTGCGCGGCGAGACCATCGCGGCGCTGGGCGAGGCGGCCGAGGCCGAGGCCGCCCGGGCGAGCGGGCTCGAGACGGTCGACGCCACCGGCTGCACGGTGATGCCCGGCCTGATCGACGCCCATTGCCACCTGGCCTTCGACGACGCCGCCTCGAACGCCGAGATCTTCCACCAGCGCCGCAACGCGCTCTCGGCGCTGGTGGCGGCCTACAATGCCGGCAAGCTGATCCGCGCCGGGGTGACCGGAATCCTCGATCCCGATTCGACCTTCGAGAACATGATCGACCTGCGCGACGCGATCGAGGCGGGGGTGGCGCGCGGGCCGCGCATGGCCTGCGGGGCCTATGCGCTGATCACCGGGGTGGGCGGCACCGCGGGCCGGCTGATCGCCGACGAGGGGATCACCGGATACTACATGTGCGTCTCGGGCCGCGACGAGATCGTGCGCGAGGTGCGCCGGCAGGTGAAGGTGGGGGCGGACTGGATCAAGGTCCATGTCACCGGCATCATCCCGCGCCAGGCGCATCGCGGCGAGCTGTGCGTCTGGACCATGGACGAGCTGAAGCTGATCTGCGACACCGCCCATGCGCTGGACACCCCGGTGATGGGCCATTGCCGCGGCGCGCAGGCAACCCGCATGGCCGCCGAGGCCGGCTTCGACCTGATCTTCCATGCCACCGCGATGGACGATGCGGCGCTGCAGGCGGTGATCGACCGCAAGATCCCCATCGCCCCCGCGCTGACCTTCCAGGCCAACATGGTCGATTTCGGCGACAGGCTCGGCACCGCGCCGGAACTGATCCGCCTGTTCGAACGCGAGATCACCGATTCGGTGGACACGATCACCGCCGCCCACAGGGCCGGCGTGCCGATCCTGTGCGGGTCGGAAGCCGGCTTCTCGATGGTGCCCTATGGCGCGTGGCACTATCGCGAGATGGAGGTCTTCGTGCGCTATTTCGGCATGACCCCGCTGGAGGCGATCCGCTGCGCGACGATGGAGGGCGCGCGCGCCCTGCGCATGGAGGGGCGCGTGGGCGCCATCGCCCCGGGGATGCTGGCCGACCTGATCTGCGTGTCCGGCGCGGTCGAGCGCGACGTGACCATCCTGGGCCGTCCCGGCGCGGTGCGACGGGTGATGATCGGCGGGGTGTGGCAGGATCTCTCGCCGCTGCCGCCGCGCCGGCCGATCCCGGGCTGGCGGCTGGCGTCGATGGGGCGGACGCTGACCCGCGAGATCGCCTTCGGCGAGGAGGCCGCGGCCGAGCCCTTCGTCGCCGAGGAGCTGCACTGACCGTCGCGGCGGGCCCCGGCAGCGCGGGGCCCGCGCCCGTTCACGGCTTCACCCAGGCCCCGTCGCGGATCTGCATCACGATGCCGCCCATGTGCGGCACGCGGTTCTCGTCGAAGGACAGCCGCCCCTGACCCAGCACCACCGGCAGATCGCGGGTGGCCGCCATCGCGGCGCGCAGCGTCTCGCGGTTGATCTCGGGGCCGGCATTGCGGATCGCGTTGGCCACCACCTGCATCATGGTATAGCCGGTGGCTGCCCACAGATCCGGGGCCGAGCCGTATCGCGCCTGATAGGCCGCGGCGAAGCGCGCGCTCAGCTCGTTCGATCCGGCCACGAAGCTGGCCGGGAACAGAACGCCCTCGACCGCCCTGCCACCGGCATCGAGGAATTTCTGCGATCCCATTCCCGAATCGCCGGCGATCACGGTGTCGGGCCTCAGGCCCGCCTGCCGCGCCTGGATGATCAGGTTTGCCGCGGTCTCGGGCGGGGCGGTGACGAACAGGCAGTCCGGGTCGGCGTCGACGATCTTGGTCGCCAGCGCGGTGAAGTCGGTATCCGCGGCCAGGATCGTCTCGTCGGCGACGATCCCGACCCCGTGCGATTCCAGGATCGCGCGGAACACGTTGCGCTGGCGGACATAGCCCTCGTTGTCACGGATCGAGACGAGAAAGCAGGTCTTCGGCTTCGCGACCTCGACCACATGCATGGCCACCGGGGCCATGTAGGCGTCGGCCGTCTCGGTCGACTTGAAGATCCACGGCCCGATCTCCAGCACGGCGGGCGAGGTTGCGGTGGTGAACATCGGCACCTGCAGCTCGTTGGCCACCGGGCCGGCGGCCATCGCCTCGGACGTGGCGATCGGGCCGATGATCAGGTCCACCCCCTCGGCGGTGGCAAGGCGGGTGATCAGCGCGATCGCCTCCTGCTTGTCCGACCGGTTGTCCTCGAAGATCACCTCGACCTCATGCCCGCCGAAACCGGAGGGATCGGCCCTGAGCTCGTCCAGCGCCAGGCGGATCCCGTTGACCAGCGGCGCGCCGACGAAGGCATAGGTGCCGGTCTGGGCCACCACGACGCCGATCCTGACCTGATCGGCCCGGGCCTGCGGCGGGCTGGCCGCCATGGCGAGCGCGGCGAGCGCGCCGGCCAATGCGATGCGTGCGGGTTTCATGTCATCCTCCCCCTTGCTGTGTCATGGCGCCCGTGTCGCCCTGTCCCAGGTAATGGGCGATCACGTCGGGATCGCGGGCCAGCTCGGCGCTGGGGCCGTGATGGACGATGCGGCCCTGTTCCAGCACCAGCGCCCGGTCGCTGGCGGCCAGGGCCTGCCGGGCGTTCTGTTCGACCAGCAGGATGGTCAGCCCCCGCGCCTTCAGCCCGGCCAGCGCCCGGAACACCTGGGCGACGATCAGCGGCGCGAGGCCGAGGCTCGGCTCGTCCAGCAGCAGCAGCCGCGGCGCGCCCATCAGCCCCCGGGCGATCGCCAGCATCTGCTGCTGGCCGCCCGAGAGCGAGCCGGCGAGCTGCCCGGCGCGTTCGCGCAGGATGGGAAACATCGCGAAGACGTCGTCGAGGGAGAAGATCTCCGCCCGGCCCGCCAGCGCCGTGCGCCCGGTCAGCAGGTTTTCCAGCACCGTCATCTCGGCGAAGACCTGCCGGCCCTCGGGCACCTGGATCAGCCCCATGCGCGCGATCTCCCACGGGGGCAGGGCGGTGATGTCGCGCCCGTCGAAGCGGATCCGACCCGCGGCGGGCCGCACGATGCCGCTGATCGCGTTCAGAAGGCTCGACTTGCCCGCGCCATTCGGGCCGATCAGCGCCACGGTCTCGCCCTCGGCCACCGACAGCGACACCCCGCGCAGCGCCCGGATCCCGGCATAGCGCAGCGCCAGTGCCTCGACCGCCAGCATCCCTCAGCCCCCCAGATAGGCGGCGATCACCGCCGGGTCGCGCAGCACCTCGGCCGGCCGTCCCCCGGCGATCAGCCTGCCGCCGTCCAGGACATGGACATGGTCGCACAGGCTGGCGACGAAGCGCATGTCGTGCTCGATCAGCAGGATGCCCCGCCCCTCGGCGGCCAGACGGCGGAAGATGGCGGCCAGCGCGTCGGCCTCGACGTCGTTCATGCCCGCGATCGGTTCGTCGAGCAGCAGGAAGGCGGGGTCCGAGGCGAGCGCGCGCATGATCTCGACCCGGCGCTGATGGCCATAGGAGAGCCCGCCGGCCGGAAACCCGGCGAAGCGTTCCATGCCGAACTCGGCGATCATGGCCGCCGCCCGGCGGCGCAGCGTCGCGGTCATCCTTCGCGCCGAGGGTAGGTTCAGAAGCGCCGCGGGCAATGCGCAGCGGTCGTGGCGGTGAAAGCCGATCATGACATTGTCGATCACCGTCTCGTCGGCCATCAGCCGCATGTTCTGAAAGGTGCGGGCAAGGCCCGCGCGGCAGATCCGGTGCGCGGGGGCGCGGGTGATGTCGGTGCCGCCCAGATGGATGCTGCCGGCGGTCAGCGGCATCATCCCGGTGATCAGGTTGACAATGGTCGTCTTGCCCGCCCCGTTCGGCCCGATCAGTCCGGTGATCCGGCCGGGCGGGATGTCCAGCGACACGTCGTCCACCGCCCGGATCCCGCCGATATGGCGCGAGACGTTGCGCAGCCGCAGCATCAGGGCTCTCCCGCCGCCGGTTCCGGCCTGGCCAGCCGGCGCGCGCGCCAGGCGAGGATCAGGCTGTCGGCGATCCCCCGCGGCAGGAAGTTGATCACCAGGATCAGCATCACCCCGTAGATCAGCATGCGGTTCTCGGCCAGCGGCCGGGCCAGCTCGGGCAGGATGATCAGGATCGCGGTGCCGATCAGCGGGCCGGCAACGCTGTTGCGCCCGCCCAGGATGACATAGGACAGGATGGCGATCAGGAAGGGGAAGGCGAACTGGCCCGGATCGAGCGCATAGGCGTGGTAGGCCTCGAGCGCGCCGAACAGCCCCGCGATCGCCCCCGACAGCGCGAAGGCCAGCGCCTGATGGCGCACGATGTCCACCCCCAGCGTCGCCGCCATCGCCTCGTCCTGGCGGATCGCGTTGAAGGCGCGGCCAAGCCGGGTGCGTTCCATCGCCCAGACCAGGTAGAGCGTGCCCAGCGCCGCCACCGCCAGCACCCCGGTGCCCGCCGTGCGGGGGATGTTGTTGAGCCCCATCGCCCCGCCCGTGACCGGTTCGGCCCACAGGTTGACGCTGTAGACGATCTGCACGAAGGCCACGGTGGCGATGGCCTGGTAGACGCCGCGCAGCCGCGCCAGCGGCAGCGACAGCACCAGCGCCGCGCCGCTGCCCGCCAGCGTTGCCGCCGCGACGCCGAGCGCGGGATGCGCCCCGAGCTTCACCGCCAGCACCCCGGCGGTGTAGGCGCCGATGCCCGCCAGCCCCGCGGTTGCCAGCGAGAAGACGCCCGCGCGCAGCACGATGTATTGCGCATAGGCGAAGCCCAGATGCAGCAGGAAGAGATCGACCAGCGGCGTATAGGCGATGATCCACTGGCCCATGCCCGCCCCCTAGCGCCGCCCGCGCAGGGCGCCGGCCGCCTCGCGCCCCATCAGCCCGTGCGGCCGGAACAGCAGCAGCAGGAACAGCGCGGCGAAGATGAAGGCCTCGTTCAGACCCGAGATGGCCGAGGGCATGTAGGCGGTCAGCATCGTCTGGCCCATGCCGAACAGGAAGCTGGCCAGAAGCGCGCCGGGTATGCTGCCAAGCCCGCCAAGGATGATGATCACGAAGCCGTACATCAGGAAGGGCTCGCCCATGGTGTAGCGGATCGAGGAGAAGGCCAGCCCGACCAGCACCCCCGCCGCCCCCGCCAGCGCCCCGGACAGGAAGAAGGTCTGCATGTGGATGCGCACGGGATTGATGCCCATCAGCATCGCCGCGCGCTCGTTCTGGGTGACCGCCCGCACCTGCCGCCCAAAGGCGGTGCGGTAGATGAACCAGCCCAGCACCACCACCAGCGCCAGGGCAAGCGCCAGCATGAACAGCTGCAGCGCGCTGACGCGCAGACCCCAGAACCGCCAGATGATGACCGGGAAGGTCTCGAAGGGGAAACGCAGCACCTGGGTGTCCGAGATGCGCTGGGCGATGGTCATGATCACCAGGCTGGCGCCGATCGAGGAGATGATGCCGCCGAATTCCTCGTCGCCGCTGCGGCGAAGGCGGCGGAAGCAGACGATCTCGACCAGAACCGAGATGAGCCCCGATCCGATCACGGCCAGCGCCAGGCCCAGCCACAGCGGCCCGCCCGCGGCCACGGTGTAATAGGCGATGAAGGCGCCCGACATGAAGATCGCCCCGTGGGCGAGGTTCAGCACCCGCTGGATCCCGAACACCAGCGTGAAGCCCAGCGCGAACAGCGCGTAGACGCCGCCGACCACGAAGCCGTTCAGAAGCTGCTGGGCCAGCATCCCCGCTCAGCCCCGACCGCGTGCCTGAGGCCCGCCCATGGCGCCGTTCCCCCCCGCGTCGCCGTGACCGCCCGGTCCGGGGGCGGTCCAGCGATTTCGAGATTATCGATATCGATGTATCGAGCCTGCCCCAACCCGCGCGGCCTGTCAATCGGCCGGCGCGGCGGCCCGGCGGGCCATCAGCGCGCGCCAGACCCGTTCTGGGGTGGCGGGCATGTCGAGGTGATCGATGTCGAGCGCGTTGACCACGGCATTGATCACCGCGGGCGGGGCGCCGATGGCGCCTGCCTCGCCGCATCCCTTCATGCCCATGGGGTTGGCGGTGGCGGGGGTGGCGTGGAACAGCACCTCGACCGGCGGCACGGCATCGGCGCGGGGCATGGCATAGTCCATGAAGCTTGCCGACAGGAGCTGCCCGTCCGGGTCATAGACCGCGTGTTCCATCAGCGCCTGCCCGATTCCCTGCACCACGCCGCCATGAACCTGTCCCTCGACGATCATCGGGTTGCCGAGATTGCCGAAATCGTCGCAGGCCACGAAGCGGACGATCCCGGTGCGGCCGGTCTCGGGGTCGATCTCGACCTCGCAGACATGGGCGCCGGCGGGGAAGGTGAAGTTCGGCGGGTCGAAATTCGCCGCGGCGTGCAGGCCGGGCTCGACCTCGTCGGTGGGAAAGCTCTGCCCGCCATGGGCCAGCCATGCCACCTCGGCGAAGGTCAGCGCCTGGTTGGTGCCGGTGCGGCGGAAGACGCCATTCTCGAAGCTGATCTCCTCGTCGCTGTCGGCGCCCAGCGTGTGGCGGGCGATGCGCCTGGCCTTGGCGATGATCCGTGCCGTGCTGCGCGCCAGGGCGCCGATCCCGACCGGACCCGACCGCGACCCGACGGTTCCGTTGCCGTGCTGGCCGCGGCCGCTGTCGCCATAGATCAGCCGGACGCTTTCCATCGGCACGCCGAAGGCGTCGGCGACATACTGGGCGAACACCGTCTCGTGGCCCTGGCCGTGATTCATGCAGCCGGTATGGACCTCGACCTGGCCGGTGGGCAGCACGCGGATCTCGCTGCTCTCCCACGCGCCTGCGGGGCCGCCCCACTGGCCGATCACCCGCGAGGGGCCGAAACCGCAGGCCTCGATATAGGTGGCCATGCCGATGCCGCGCAGGCGCCCGCGGCGGGCCGCCTCGGCGCGGCGGGCGAGAAAGCCGGCATAGTCCGCCGCGGCCAGCGCCTTGTCGAGCACGGCGCGGAAATCGCAGCTGTCATAGGTCAGCCCGGCGGGGTTGGTGTAGGGGAAGCGGTCGACCATGTTGATCCGGCGCAGCTCGGCCGGATCGCGCCCGGTCTGGCGGGCGGCCAGGTCGACGAGCCGCTCGATGACATAGGCCGCCTCGGGCCGGCCCGCGCCGCGATAGGCGTCCACGGGGGCGGTGTTGGTGAACACGCAGTCGACCCGGGCATGCGCGGCGGGGATGTGGTACTGGCCGGTCAGCAGGGTTGCCGACATGAAGGTCGGCACCAGCGTGGCCGAGGTGGACAGATACGCCCCCATGTTGGCGCGGGTATGGGCACGCACTGCCAGGAAGCGCCCGTTCCGGTCCAGCGCCAGTTCGGCGATGGTGTGGTGGTCGCGTCCATGGGCGTCGGCCAGGAAGGCCTCGCTGCGCGTCGCGGTCCATTTCACCGGGCGGCCGGTCTCGCGCGCGGCGAACAGGGTGATGGCATCCTCGGCATAGACGAAGGCCTTGGAACCGAAGCCGCCGCCGACATCGCCGGCGATGAAGCGCAGCTTGTGTTCGGGGGCGATGCCGGTCAGCACGGCGGTGAAGGTCTTCAGGCCATGCGGGTTCTGGGTCGAGATCCACATGGTGAACTCGCCGCTGCCGGGGTCATGGACGGCGTTGGTGGCGCGCGGCTCCATGGCGTTGGGCACGAGCCGGTTGTTGCGCAGCTCGATGCGGGTGACATGGGCGGCGCGGGCGAAGGCGGCCTCGGTCGCCGCGGCGTCGCCAAGCTCCCAGTCCACCACCAGATTGCCGGGGGCGTCGTCATGAAGCTGCGGGGCCCCCTCGCGCAGCGCCTCCAGCACGTCGGTCACCGCGGGCAGCGGGCGATAATCCACCGCGACCAGCGCGGCGGCGTCCTCGGCCTGGGCGCGGGTCTCGGCGATCACCGCGGCGACGATGTTGCCCACGAAGCGCACCCGGCCGCGTGCCAGCGGCGGATAGCCCCCCGCCTTCTGCGGCTCGCCGCTGCGGCTCTTCGCCGGCCAGCCGCAGAACAGCATGCCGAGCCCCGCGGCGGCGTAGTCCTCTCCGGTCAGGACGCGCACGACACCGGGGGCGGCGGCGGCGCGGCTGGTGTCGATCGAGACGATCTCGGCATGGGCGTGGGGCGAGCGGACGAACACCATGTGCGTCTGCCCGTGCAGGGTGACATCATCGGTATAGCGTCCCGCACCCTTCAGGAAGCGCGGGTCCTCGACCCGGCGGATCGGGCGGCCGAAGCTGCGGCCGGCGGCCTCGATGGTCATCGGTTTCCTCCCCCTCGGTCATGCCGGCCGTCCGCCGGCGGGACATCCGCCGGGACGGGGGCGCGGCGTTCAACGCTTCCGGCCATCGCCGCCTTCACTTGCGCGACATGCCCAGCGACAGGCCGCCATCGACGACCAGCGCGGCGCCGGTTGTCCATTGCGCGCGCAGCAGATAGTCGACGGCCTCGGCGATCTCCTCGGGCCGGCCGATCCGGCCCAGGGGATGGTCCTCCTCCATCGACTTCAGCCGCGCGAGATTGGATTCGGGCGTGGCAAGCCCGGCACGGACATTGATCTCGGTCGGCACCGCGCCGGGGATGATGCAGTTGACTCGGATCCCCTTCGGGCCCAGCTCGGCCGCCAGCACCCGCGCCAGCACCTCGACCGCGCCCTTCGATGCGGCATAGGGCGAGGCGCGCGGGAAGGACCGGCGCGCATGCACCGAGCCGAAGAACACCACCGCGCCGCCATCGCGCGCCAGGTGCGGCACGCACAGCCCGGTCATCATCATGCCGGCGACGACATTGACATGCAGGATGTCGAGCAGCCGGGCTTCCTCGAGCGCGGTGATCTCGCCTTGCAGCATGTTGGCCGCGGCGTTGACCAGCCCCTGCAGCCCCCCGCCATGGGCGAGTGCGGCGGCGACGATGCGGGCGCGGTCCCCGGCGCGGGCGATGTCGCCGGGTTCGGCATGGCAGTTCGGGCCGATGTCGCGGGCCACCGCCGCCAGCCGCTCGGCGCGGCGCCCGCAGATCGTCACCCTTGCGCCCCGGGCGGCCATGTGGCGCGCCACCGCCGCGCCCAGCCCCGAACCGCCGCCGGTGACCAGCACCGAGAACCCCTCGATCGGCTGCATCGCGCCTCCTCCTCAGATCAGCCGCAGCACCCAGTGGATCGCGCGGGTCAGCAGCATCCGGTGGGCCGGGGTCGCGAACGAGGTCATGTCGTGGCCCAGCCCCGACCAGACCACGCGCCCCGGGCCTTCGCGCGCGGTCAGCACCGGTTGCGGGCGGGTCTGTTCGCGGCAGCGTGCGGTGGCCAGCACCCGGGCGTCGCCGGCCAGGGCGAGGTCGCAATAGAGTTCGTCCCAGACGCGGAAGCGGCGCAGCCCCTCGGTCAGGCCATGGCCTGAAAGGGGGGTCACCTCCAGATAGTCGGGGCTGGGATGCCCGGATCTGCCCCAGATCCAGCGCGCGCCCAGGATGTCGCCCCATTCCGGCCAGTCGTCGAAGCAGATGGCCGCGGCATGCAGGCCCAGAAGGCCACCGCCCCCGGCCAGATGGTCGCGCAGCGCGGCGCGGCGGTCGGGCGAAATGCTGAAGGCGTGGGCCGCGCGCAGGGGGGCGTATTTCTCGGACTGGGTCATGGTGAAGGCCAGCGCGTTGATCACCACCAGATCCCAGTTTTCGTCCAGCCGGTCGAGTCCGGGACCCGCGGGCGCGATCTCGGCGCCGAGGCCGGCATCGGCGAGAATCCCGGCCATCGCCGCCGATGTCTCGGCGAAGGGGTGGGCGATCCCGCCCGACAGGACCAGCGCGCGCATCGCCTCAGCCCTTGTCGCGGCTGCGCGGCAGCTGGCTGAGCAGGCTGACCGCGACGCCGCCATCGACGGGCAGCTGCACGCCATTGACATAGGCGGCCGCCCCGGATGCCAGGAAGGCCACCGCCTCGGCGACATCCTCGGCCGTGCCCAGCCGGCGCGCGGGCACCGCCCCCGCGCGCAGCGCCCGCACCTCGGGGTCGCGATAGAAGGGGGTCGAGATGCCCGCATCGATGAATCCCGGGGCGACGGCGTTCACCCGGATGCCCAGCGGCCCCCATTCCTGGGCCATCTGCTCGGTCAGCCTGGCCAGCCCCGCCTTCGCCGCGGGATAGGCCCCGGCCCCGGGCCCCGCGGTCAGCGCGTTGAGCGAGGTGATGTTGACGATCGCGCCCCCGCCGCGTTCGGCCATGCCGCGCGCGCAGGCCCGCGCCATGATGAAGGCGCCTTCCAGATTCACCTTCAGCACGGCGCGGAAATCCGCGATGTCGATGTCCATCAGCGGGGCGAAGCGGCCGATGCCGGCATTGTTGACCAGAAGGTCCGGCACGCCGAAGCGGGCAAGCGCCGCCTCGACCGCGGCCGGATCGGTGACGTCGCAGACCAGCCCTGCCGCGCCCGGGATCGCGGCGGCGGCGCGTTCGGGTTCGGCCGGGGCGAGGTCGAGAAGCCCGACCCGGTATCCGGCCGCGGCCAGCCGGCGCCCGATCGCGCGTCCGATGTCGCCGCCCCCGCCGGTGACGATGGCGCTCAGCTCCATGCGCGGGCCTCCTCGAAGATGATCGGATAATGCCCCCAGTTGGGGCGAGCGGTGTGGCGGGCGGGCCGGGGCGGATCGTCGGGGTCCGGCATCGCCCCCAGGGCGAACAGCGCGCGCAGGAACAGGGTAACGGTGCCATACTGATGGGTTGCGGGATCGACCGGCCCGCGCGGCACCACCCCGCCGTCAAGGTCGCGTCCCAGGCAGGCATGGACGCCGATGCCGAAGCTGTGGCCGAAGGGCAGCACCCCCGGGGGCAGCGGGCGATGCGGGTTGAAGCGGTCGGCATCCGCCCCGAACAGGGCGGGGTCGCGGTTGGCCTCGGCGAGGCGGAACTCCACCAAGCTGCCCTCGGCCAGCGGGCCCACCCCCTCCAGCGTGACCGGCCGGGTCGCCCGGCGCCAGGCGACCGGGCTTGCGGGGTGCAGGCGCAGGCTTTCGTGCACCGCGCGCTGGAAGAAGACCGGGTCGTCGCGCAGCCGCGCGGCATCGGCGGGATGGTCGCGCATCCAGCACCAGATGTCGTGGAAGGCATGGACGGTGGAATTGGCGGTTGAATGGGCGCCGGCCTGCAGGTAGAAGGCGATCTCGCGCGCGATCAGCTCGGGGGTGAATTCCGCCGGATCGCCATCCCTCAGGATCACGGTCAGCACGTCGCGGGGCTGGTCCTCCTCGGGGGTGCCGGCCGCGATCAGCGCGCGGCGGCGGGCGATGGCGGGTTCCAGGAAGCGCGGCACGAATTCGGCCAGCGCCGCGCGCACCTCGGCGCGGACCTCCTCCCTGGGGCGGGTGGAATGAACCAGCGTCGCCCCTTCCGAGAACACCGCCACCATCCGGCGCAGCGCGGCGGTCTCCTCGGCCGACCGCTCCGGGCGGTCGATCCCGGCGAAGTCGGCGGTCAGGTTCATGGTGACGCGATAGCCCAGATCGACCAGCTCGGACCGCCCCGCCGCGCGGTCGGGGGCCATCGTCTCGGCCAGGGTGCGCGGGAAGACCTCGCGTTCGTACCAGTGGAAGAAATCCTTGCGGAACACCCCGAATTCCAGCAGGCGCCGGCGGCGGTGGGCGGGTCCGTGCAGCGTCAGGATCACGCCGTCCATGATCACCCGCCCCTCGTCATAGAGCGCCTGGGCAAGGTCGGGGTGGCGCAGTCCAGCCTGGATGGCGCGCGGGTCCGAGACGATCACCGGCTCCATGGCGCTATCCCAGCATGACGGGATAGACTGCCCAGTTCGGCCGGCCCGAGATGGTGTCCATCCGCGGCGGGTTGTCGGGGTCGGGCCTTGCGCCGTGGCGCATCAGCGCATGCAGCACCAGCGGGATGGTGCCGTATTGCCGGTCCTGCGCCCCGCTGTCGTCGCGCGGCAGCACGCCCAGCGCCAGCTGGCGGCCGATGCAGGCATGGATGCCGGTGCCGAAGGACAGCCCGTACCAGGGCTGCGCGCCGGTGTCGCGCAGGGGGTTGAACGCGGCAGCATCGGCGCCGAAGCGTGCCGGATCGCGGTTGGCGGCCAGAAGGTCGATGGTGACGGTGTCCTCGGGTTCCAGATGCCCCAGTCCCGGAATGTCCACCGGCGCGACCGGGCGGCGGCGGGTGATCGGGCTGGAGGGGTGCAGCCGCGCCGTCTCCCATGCCGCGCGCTGCAGGAAGTCGATGTCGGTGCGCAGATGCGCCTGATCGGGATGGGCGGCGAACCATTCGAACAGCCGGTGCACGGCATGGGTCATCGAATGGATCGAGGTGAAGGCGCCGGCGAGCAGATAGAAGGCGGCCTCCTTCATCAGCACGTCCCCGGGCTCGCGCGCCGTGCGGGGGTCGCGCAGCAGCGCGGTCAGCACGTCGCGCGGCAGCGCCTCCTCGGGGGTGCCCGCGTCGATCAGCGCCTGCCTGCGCGCGCGCGACGGCGCGAAGAACCGCTGGTCGAACAGCGCGAGCGCCTGCTCGATCTCGGCCCGGATGCGGTCCTTGTCCTGCGCCAGCGTCTGGCCGAGCGTCGGCGCCTTGCCCAGCGTGCGCAGGATGCCCAGCAGGGCGCCGGTCTCCTCGGCCGACCGCTCCGGGCGGTCGATGCCGGTGAAATCGGCGGTCAGGTTCAGCATCACCGCATAGCCGAGGCTGCACACATCCGCGCGCCCCTCGGCAAGGAAGGGGCGCAGCGTCTCCTCCAGCGTGCGGGGGAAGACCTCCTTCTCGTAATGGACGAAGAGATCGCGGCGGAACACCCTGGCCTCGGCGCTGCGGCGCACGCGGTGCTCGGCGCCGTGCAGGTTGACCAGCACGTCCTTCATCAGGATCGCGCCGGCGTCATACAGCGCCTGGCGCAGGTCGGGCCGGCGCAGCAGCGTCTCGGCCTGATCGTAAGAGGTCACCAGATGATCGGTCATCCCCGCCTCCACGGCCGCCGGCTGATCCATCAAGATCAATAACATCGAAATCGATGCGATTCAATTGCCCGCGACGCCGCGCGGCGGGCGGGGGCGTCCTCAGCCCCGGCCCATCCCGGCGCGCATCGCCAGCCGCCTGAGCGGCCCGGTGCGGTGCAGCATCTCCAGCCCCAGCCGGCGCATCTCGCGCAGGGGGCGGGCCCCGGCCTGGCTGGCGCGGTTGAGCAGGTCGATCCCCGCGATGCGCAGCGCCGCCTCGGCCCGGCGCCGGCGGGCGTGGCGGGCCAGAAGTTCCGGCGCGCCGATATCGGCGCCGGCGGCGCGGGCCTCGACCAGAAGATCGCGCAGAAGCGCCACGTCCCGCAGGCTGGTGTTCAGCCCCTGCGCGCCGATCGGGGGCATGACATGGGCCGCCTCGGCCACGAGCAGGCTGCGCGGCCCGTCGAAGCGCGCCGCGATCTGCGAGATGATCGGCCACAGCGCCCGCGGCGTGGCCAGGCCGAGCCGGCCCAGCACCCCGCAGGCCCGGGCATTGAGCTCGGTCTCGAAGGCCTGCACCGGCATCGTCGCCAGTTCGGCCGCGCGCGGCCCGTCCTCCATCCAGACCACCGCCGCATGGGGCACGCCGTCCCGATCGGGCAGCGGAACCAGCGTGAACGGTCCGCCGGCGCGGTGGATCTCGGTCGAGACGCCCTGATGGGGCAGGGTGCAGGAGACGGCGAACACCACCGCCTTCTGGCCATAGCCGATGCGCGGGGCGGGAATGCCCAGCGCGCGGCGCACCGCCGAATCGCGCCCGTCGGCGGCCACCACCAGCCGGGCGCGGACCTGCGTGCCGTCCGACAGCCGCACCACGATGTCGCGAAGCCGCGGCACCATGGCGACGAAGCCGGCCTGGCGCAGCATCGCGCCCGGCAGCGCCGACAGCCGGGCCAGCATCTCGCGCCGGATCAGCCAGTTGGGCAGGTTCCAGCCGAACAGGGGCTCGCCGATCTCGGCCGCGTCGAATTCCGCCCGGGTGCGGATGCCGGCGCCGGGGCCGCCATCCTCGAGAATCCGCATCAGCCGCAGCGGCGCGGCATGGGGCTCCAGCGCCGCCCACAGCCCGGCGCGCTCAAGCAGCGCGACCGAGGGCATCAGGAAGGCGGTGGACCGCAGATCCGCCCCCGCGGCATGCTCGTCCGCCGCCACGGGGGCCGGATCGACGCACAGCGTGGCGAAGCCCTCGGCGGCCAGTGCCGCGGTGGCGGCGAGGCCGGCGAGCCCCCCGCCCACGACAAGGATCTCGGTCTCGATGCGGCGCATGGGCCGAGCCTAGCCCGCGCCGTCGCTTCCCGCCAGCGGGGCGCGGCGGCGCGCCGCAGGGGCGATCCGGTGCAGGAAGGCGGTCAGGTCGTCGGCATGATGATGGATGAAGTCGGCCTCGTAGCGCGGCGCGCCGACCAGCACCGTGACCATGCCCAGATCGGCCGGGACATGCAGGTTGCGCGGATCGTCCTCGAACATCGCCGCGCGGGCGGGGTCGAAGCCGTCCCTGGCGCAGATGCGCAGGAAGGCGTCGCGCTCGGGCTTGGGCGCATAGCCGGCATCCTCGATGCCATACAGCGCGTCGAACAGCCCCTCGAGCCCCAGCGCGCGGGTCACCCGCTCGGCATGGGCCCGCGCGCCATTGGTATGCACGATCCGTCGCCCCGGCAGCGCCACCAGCGCGCGGGCCAGCGCCGGATCGGGCCTGAGCCCGGACAGGTCGATGTCGTGCACCTCGGCCAGATAGGGTTCGGGATCGATGCCATGGTTGCGCATCAGCCCGGCCAGCGTGGTGCCGTGGTTGCGCCAGAAGGTGTCGCGCAGATGGTCGGCCGCCTCGCGATCCAGCCCCAGCTCGCGCATCACATAGCGGGTCATCCGCGCCTCGATCTGGTCGAACAGGCGCGCCGAGGGGGGATAGAGCGTGTTGTCCAGGTCGAAGACCCAGGTCTCGACACCGGCGAAATCTCGGTTCATGCCCTGCCATAGCGCAAGCGGCGGCGATGGTCGACCTCCGGCCGCATGCGGGGTTTCCGACCGGCGCGGCCTGGGCTATCCATCCCGCGAGAGCGCCGCAGCGCAGGAGGGGCGGCATGCCGCATCTGTTCATCGACTATGCCCCGGGCCTGGAGGATCGCGCCGACATTCCCGGGCTGTGCCGGGCGCTGCGCGATGCCATGGCGGGCACCGGGATCTTTCCTCCGGGCGGCATCCGCGTGCGCGCCCACCGCGCCGATCATGCCGCCATCGCCGATGATGGCGGCGATTACGGCTATGTCGACATGGTGCTGCGGATGGGCGCGGGGCGCAGCGCCGAGGCGCGGCGCGCCGCCGCCGAGACGGTCTATGCCGCGGCCGAGGCGCATCTGCGCCCGCGGCTGGGCGAGATGCCCTTCATGCTGAGCCTGGAGCTGGTCGAGATCGACCCCGCCTTCAGCATCCGCCGCTGGAGCACGGTGCACGACGCGCTGGCCCGGCGCGGCGGCGAGCAGGGGGGGTGATGGCCACCCCGCCCGGCGACGGGCGCGGGCAGCCCGCGGCGCGGCCACGGCCCGGGGCGGGCAGGGCGCAGGATCCCGCGTCCGGCAGCGCCGGCGATGCCTATGGGCTGATCATGCGCAGCATCGAGGATGGCGCGCTGCGCCCCGGCATGCGGCTGGTCGAGAGCGAGCTTGCCGAACGCTTCGGCGTCTCGCGCACGCCGATCCGCGAGGCGCTGCAGCGGCTGGAGACCCAGGGCGTGGTCACCCGCGAGGGGCGCAGCCTGTTCGTCGCCATCCTCGATCACGACCAGCTGGGCGAGCTCTATGTCGTGCGCTCGGAACTGGAGGGCCTGGCCGCGGCGCTGGCCGCGCGCCATGCCGCGCCCGAGGAGGTCAGCATCCTGCGCCAGATGCTGGAGGAGGACCGCGCCCTGATCGGCGATCCCCAGGCGCTGAGCCGCGCCAACAAGCGCTTCCACCGCCAGATCCACCTGGCCAGCCACAACCGCTATCTGGTCCGCCAGCTGGCGGCGATCCTGCAGACGATGGCCCTGACCGCGACGACCTCGCTGGCCGCCGAGGGGCGCGGCGAACAGGCGCTGGCCGAACATGCCGCCATCCTGGAGGCGATCGCGGGCCATCGCCCCGAGGAGGCCGACGCCGCGATGCGCCGGCACCTCAGCCGCGCCTACGAGACGCGCCTGCGGCTGGATGCGGCCGCGATGCGCTGAGCGCGGCCCGCGGCGCGCCCCGGCGCGCCGGCCGCGGGCCGATGGCGGGAGTCGCTGATGCCGTGGCGGGTCTTGTGCCAGCGAAACGGGGCCAGGCACAGCTCGATCACCGCAAGCCACGCCGCCACCGCGCCCAGCGGCCAGTAGACGGGCATCACGATCAGCGCCGGGGCCAGGCGCAGCTGCCCGGTCAGCGCCAGCGCCCTGAGCCCCGCGGCGATCATCGTGGCCTGGCCCAGAAGCATCGTTCCCCAGAACCCCCACAGCACCGGCCCCGGCAGGGCCGCCATCCAGGCCGGAACCCCCGCCAGCGCCACCCAGGCCCAGCTCGCCCACAGGAAGGGAAGGGCCAGATAGGCGGTGATCCCCCCCAGCAGGATGATTTGGAACCCGGCAAAGCCGACCGGACCCAGATCGCGCCACAGCGCCCCCGGCCGGCGCATATGGGTGATCCAGGTCGCCGCATAGCCCTTCAGCCAGCGCGAACGCTGCCGGATCCAGGCCCGCGCGTGGCAGTTCGCCTCCTCCAGCGTGGTGGAGCGGATCACCTCGGTCCGGTAGCCGAACCGCGCGAGCCGCATCCCCAGATCGGCATCCTCGGTGACGTTGTGCGCATCCCACGCGCCGACCGCTTCCAGCACCTCGCGCCGGAAGAAGACCGACGTGCCGCCCAGCGGAACCGGAAGGCCCAGGCGCTGCACCCCGGGCAGCAGCACCTCGAACCAGGTCGCGTATTCCACCGCGAAGCACCGCGCCAGCCAGTTCTGGCCCGCATTGTAGTAGCCGAGTCTGGCCTGCACGCAGCCCACCCTGAGCGAGGCCTGCGAGAACGTCTCGACCACCGCCGAGACCTGTCCGGGGTCGGGCTGGTCCTCGGCATCGTAGATGCCGATGATCTCGCCCCGCGCGAAGTCCAGCGCATAGTTCATCGCCCGGGGCTTGGTGCGGGGGTTGCCCGCGGGCACCGGCAGCGTGCGCATGAAGGCCGGCAGCTCGTGCAGCGCCAGCGCGTTCAGCATCGGCTCGTCATCCTCCTCGACCACCAGGATGATGTCGAGCCGGTCGGCGGGGTAATCGATGCGCGACAGGCCCGCGATCAGCTGATCGAGCACCTCGGTCTCGCGGTAGAGCGGCACCAGGATCGACACCGTGGGCGGGGTGCGGAAGCGGTTGAGCCGCGCCACCTCGGCCGGCGGCTCGATCGGGCGGCGGAAGGACAGGGCGAGCGCGGCCAGCCGCATCGCCGCGGTGGCGCCGTTCCACAGCGCCGCCCAGGCCAGGATGCCGGCCAGCAGCGCATCCGTTCCCGCCAGCGCGGCGGTCAGCGCGATCGTGCCCAGCGCCAGCAGGCCGTTGCGCTGCCCCCGCTGCGCCCAGGACCGCACGCTGAGCGGGGCGGGCGTGCGGCCGATCGCGCGGGCCATCAGCTCGCGCCGGAAGCCGCGGGCCAGCGCGCGGCGGATCGCCCCGGCATCGGCCAGCGCGAAGGCCAGGCTGGCCCCGCCCCGGCCGCAGGCCGCGGCGGCCTCGGCCAGGCGCGCGGGATCGGCGATGGCCACCACGGTGGTCCGCCCCAGCCGCCGCCAGGGAATGCAGGGCAGGGCGAGGCAGGCGGCGGGATCACAGCCTTCGAGCAGCGCGCGATCGGGTTCGGCGATGCCCAGGTCGATGCGCCCGATCGACCATTGCCGGGCCAGCGCCTCCTCGAGCTGCCCGGGCTCTATCAGCCCCTCCTGCACCAGGATCCGGCCCAGGCGCTGGCCCGAGCCGCGCTGCCGGTCGAGCGCGGCCGCGAGCGCGGCGGCATCGAGCGCGCCGGCCTCGATCAGGATCTCGCCGAGCCGTCGTTCCGTCCTGCGGCCGGTCGGGGGCGCGCTGACGCCCTCCGCCGGCTGGATTGTGCGCGATGCCAAGGGTTCGCCTCCCGCCTCGGGCGGCGAAACTCTCTCGCATTCAAGGTAAATGCTGGGTTAAGGAAAAATTAACAACAGGTTAACCTACCGACCCGGCCCGCGCCGGCCCGGCGGCGCGCATCGCCGCGACGAAGCGTTCGAACAGATAGTAGCTGTCCTGCGGGCCGGGGCTCGCCTCGGGGTGGTATTGCACCGAGAACACCGGCCGGTCGGTCATCCGGATCCCGCAATTCGACCCGTCGAACAGCGAGACATGGGTCTCGATCACCCCCTCGGGCAGGGTCTGGCTGTCGACGGTGAAGCCGTGGTTCATCGAGGTGATCTCGACCTTGCCGGTCTCGAGATCCTTGACCGGATGGTTGGCGCCATGGTGGCCGTGGTTCATCTTGACCGTGCGCGCCCCCAGGGCCAGCGCCAGCATCTGATGGCCAAGGCAGATGCCGAAGATCGGGATCCGGGTCCGCTCCAGCACCGTGCGGATCATCGGCACGGCATATTCGCCGGTGGCCGCCGGATCGCCGGGGCCGTTGGACAGGAACAGCCCCTCGGGATCGTGCTCGAGAACCTCCTCGGCGGTCGCCGTGGCGGGCAGCACCGTCACGTCGCATCCCGCCGAGGCGAGGCAGCGCAGGATGTTGCGCTTGGCGCCATAGTCGATCGCCACCACCCGGTGGCCCGGCCCCTCGCGCCGGCCGAAACCCTCGGGCCAGGCCCAGCGCGTCTGGTCCCAGCGATAGGATTGGGCGCAGGTCACCTCGCGGGCAAGATCCGCGCCGACCAGCCCGGGAAACGCCCGCGCCCGCGCCACGAGCGCCTCGATGTCAAGCCGGCCATCCGCCGAATGCTGCAGCGCCACATGGGGGTTGCCCTGCAGGCGGATCGCCCGGGTCAGCCTGCGGGTATCGATCCCCCCGATGCCGATGCGCCCGTGGCGGGCCAGCCAGCCGGGAAGATCGCCCCGCGCGCGCCAGTTCGAGGGCTCGGTCGGGTCCCACCGCACCACCATGCCGGCGGCGAAGGGGGCGGCGGCCTCCTCGTCCTCGGGATTGACCCCGACATTGCCGACATGGGGGAAGGTGAAGGTGACGATCTGGCCGGCATAGGAGGGGTCGGTCATGATCTCCTGATAGCCGGTCATGGCGGTGTTGAAGCACAGCTCGGCCACCGCCACGCCCTCGGCGCCGAAACCGCGACCGAGGAACACGGTGCCGTCGGCAAGGACCAGGGCGGCTGTGGGTTTCGGCGATGCGGTCATGGCTGGCTCCGGCGGGGTGGATCCGGCTGGATCGGGCGGCAGACTATTCGGGCGGCACGGCGGGGTCAAGGATCCCGGGCTTGACTGAAAACGCTTGTATTATCAACTGGTTATGCGGAAATCCCGATATTGTGCCCGCCGGTGGTCTGTTGTAGGCTCTGCCGGGGTGAATGCGGAGGACGCGATGCGCCAGCGCATCCAGAACGCGATGAAGGCGGCGATGCGGTCGGGGGATTCCCAGCGGCTTTCGACGCTGCGGCTGATCCTGGCGGCGATCAAGGATCGCGAGATCGCCGCGCGCTCCAGCGAATCCGCCGACGGGGTCAGCGATGCCGAGATCGCGGCGATACTGTCGAAGATGGTCCGCCAGCGTCAGGAGAGCGCGCGGCTCTACGAGGAGGCGGGGCGGCTGGAGCTTGCCGAGCAGGAGCGGGCGGAGATCGCGACCATCGAGGAGTTCCTGCCCCGGCAGCTAAGCGAGGAGGAGATGCGCGCCGCCATCACGCGCGCCATCGAGGAGACCGGGGCGCGGTCGGTCCGCGACATGGGCAAGGTGATGGGCGTCCTGCGCACGCGCTATGCCGGGCAGATGGATTTCGGCAAGGCGGGCGAGCAGGTGAAGGCGGCGCTGGGATGACCGGCTTTCGCCCCCGCGATCCGGGGTGGGAGGCGCGGGTCGCCGGGAGCTTTGCCCGCCAGTCGGCGATGCGCAGCATCGGCGCCAGCATCGCCCGGCTGGAACCGGGGGCGGTGGATCTGCGGCTCCAGACCGATCCGGCCGCCATGGGCCAGCAGCACGGCTTCATCCATGCCGGGGTGATCACCGCGGCAATGGATTCGGCCTGCGGTTACGCCGCGCTGGGCCTGATGGAGGCGGGCAGCGAGGTGCTGACCGTGGAGTTCAAGGCGAGCTTCCTCGCCCCCGCCCGGGGCCGGCGCTTCCTGTGCCGCGGGCGGGTGCTGCGGCCCGGGCGCACGCTGACCTTCTGCACCGCCGAGGCGCTGGCACTGGGGGAGGGGCAGGGCGGCGACGACGCCGCGGCGGGTGCGGGAACCCCCATCGCCACCATGACCGCGACGATGATCCGCGTGGTCCCGCGCTAGCGCGCCTCGTCCCCGTCGGGCCGCGGCGCGGCGTCGTCGAGATAGCGGCGGTTCTCCTCGCGGATCCTGGCCGCGGCATCGTCATAGACGAAGGGCAGGAAGGCGTAGCGGCGCCCGGCGGTCACCTTCGAGACGGCATGCAGGAGCGAGCAGGAGAACACCACCGCCCCGCCGACCGGCGGGCGGTAGCTGCGCGGGCCGTATTCGGGGAAGCTGACCTCCCCGCCCTGGAAGTCGTCATTGAGATTGATCGAGATCGCGAACCGGCGATGGGCGGTGCCCCGGGTGGTGTTGTCGCGATGGGCGCGGAAATGGCCGCCATCCTCGGCCGCATAGCAGCCGATGACGTAACGCTCCATGCGGGTGACGTGAAACTGGTGCACCTTGGCGATCTCGGGCACCACCCGGCGCAGGATCCGCGCCTGCACCGCGCGGATCAGCTCGGGATCCGTCACGGTCACGTCCCGGCGCCGTTTGTGGGCGGGGTCCAGCACCCCGACCGTCCGTCCGGCCACCTCGCGCATGAAGCCCGATTCGACGCCGCCGCGTTCCTCGTAATGGGCCACCAGCCGGCGGCACAGCGCGGGCTCGAAGACCCCGGGCAGATACAGCACCGGGGCGGACATCTCGATCCCGTTGTGCCGGCCCGGGGGCGGCTGGCGCTCCAGCGTCGCGATCAGCCGCGCCCGGTCGCCGCCATCGGTGGCGAAGGGCAGCACGGCGCGCACCCGCAACCCGGGGTCGATCACGATCCACTGGCGCAGATATCGGGGGCCGGCGGAGTCCGTGGCCCCGGTCAGCGCGCCATAGAGGCGGCTGACGCTGCCGTCCTGGTCGATGAACCAGCGATAGCCCGGGATGGTTTCGGCGATGCGGCCCTGAGCGGCGTCGGCCGGATCCAGCGTCACGCCGAAGAAGCTGGCCCGGACATCGTCAAACAGGTCGGGGCGCGCCCTGACCGCCGCGATGGCCTGTGCCGCGGCGGAATCGTCGGTGCGGCCGAACATTCCCAGCACCAGCCAGCGCCCGGCGGCGGTGTGGAAATGGAAGCGTGGATTGCCGAGGGTGGCCTGCACGAACCATGGTGCGGGATCGCCGGGCAGCAGCGGGGGATCGGGCGGCGTCATGGCGGGGTGGCCTGATCAACGGGCATGCGCCATCATGGCAGGACCGCGCCCCGGCGCAAGTCCCCGCGCGCGACCCCGCGCAGGGCCGTCGCCGCCCCCCCTCGTCGTCGCCCCCCCTCAGCGCGGGCGCAGCCGCGCCAGCTGCTCGGTGATCTCCTCCTTCAGCCGGGCGCGCTCCTCGGGGCTCAGGAAGGCGCCCAGCTCGATCTCGCGTCCGCCGCCCTTCAGCGTCAGGTAGTTCTCGACCCGCCCCTCGGGATGCAGGGTGACGCGCACCCAGTAGGGATTGGCGCTCCAGCGCAGCACCCGCCCGCCGGGCTCGCGCCGCACCACCTCGATGCGGTCCGGCCAGAGGCTGAGCGTCTCGGTCAGCCGTCCGTCGCGCAGGTTCCGGCGCAGGAAATACCACAGGAGCCAGACATGCAGCGCCACGATGGGCAGCATGATCAGCATCGCGGCGCTGCCGAGGAAGGCGAGCAGGGGGATGGCATAGATCAGTGCCGAGCCGATCACCACCCCGCGCAGGCCCTGGGGCGACAGCGAGCGGTTCGGCCACAGCGTGACCTGCCACAGCGGCTCGCCCGGCCCGGATGGCGAAGGGGCCGGGGCTTCCGCCCCGGCCCCCGTCCCGTCGCGTCCGGTCATGGCCTCAGTGCGCGCGGCCCCGGTCCCACATCTCGGGCGTGGGCAGCGTCTCGAAGGTGTGGGCCGGCGGCGGGTTCGGCAGCGTCCATTCCAGGGTGGAGGCGTGCTCGCCCCAGTAGGCCGGCTTCTCGACCCGGGCACCGCGGGTCAGCGTGTACCAGATGATGTAGAAGAACAGCAGGAACGAGGCGAAGGAGATGAAGGCGCCGATCGAGCTGACATAGTTCCACAGCGCGAACTGCTCGGGATAGTCGATGTAGCGCCGGGGCATCCCCTGGTAGCCCAGGAAGTGCTGGGGGAAGAAGGTCAGGTTCGAGCCGATGAACATCATCCAGAAATGGATCTTGCCCAGCGTCTCGGGATACTGCCGGCCCGACATCTTGCCGATCCAGTAGTAGATCCCCGCGAAGATGCAGAACACCGCGCCGAGGCTCATCACGTAATGGAAGTGGGCCACGACGTAGTAGGTGTCATGCAGCACGCGGTCGACCCCGGCCTGGCTGAGGACGATGCCGGTGACCCCGCCCACGGTGAACAGGAACAGGAAGCCGAAGGCCCACAGCATCGGCGTGCGGAACTCGATCGACCCGCCCCACATCGTGGCGATCCACGAGAAGATCTTGATCCCCGTCGGCACCGCGATGGTCATGGTGGCCAGCATGAAGTAGGCCTGCTGGGTCAGGCTCATCCCCACGGTGTACATGTGGTGTGCCCAGACGACGAAGCCCAGCACCCCGATCGCGACCATCGCCCAGACCATCGGCAGGTAGCCGAAGATCGGCTTGCGCGAGAAGGTCGAGATGACATGGCTGATGATGCCGAAGCCGGGCACGATGATCATGTAGACCTCGGGATGCCCGAAGAACCACAGCAGGTGCTGGTAGAGCACCGGGTCGCCGCCGCCCTCGGCCTGGAAGAAGGTGGTGCCGAAATTGCGGTCGGTCAGCAGCATGGTGATGGCGCCCGCCAGCACCGGCAGCGAGAACAGGATCAGCCAGGCGGTGACGAAGATCGACCAGGCGAACAGCGGCACCTTGAACAGGGTCATCCCCGGGGCGCGCATGTTCAGGAAGGTGGTGATCATGTTGATCGCGCCCAGGATCGAGCTTGCCCCCGAGACATGCACCGCGAAGATGGCGAGATCCATCGACATGCCGGATTCGCTGGTCGACAGCGGCGCATAGAGCACCCAGCCCACGCCCGCGCCCGACTGGCCGTTGCCGCCCGGGGCCAGCATCGAGGCCACCGCCAGCGACGAGCCGGCGACATAGAGCCAGTAGCTGAGGTTGTTCATCCGCGGGAAGGCCATGTCGGGCGCGCCGATCATCAGCGGCATGAAGTAGTTGCCGAAGCCGCCGAACAGCGCCGGGATGACCACGAAGAACATCATCAGGATGCCGTGGCCGGTGATCAGCACGTTCCACAGATGGCCGTTGGGCGAGCCGTCCTCGAGCGTCATGTACTGGACGCCCGGCTCCATCAGCTCCAGCCGCATGTAGATCGTGAAGCAGACCGAGATGAAGCCCAGCAGCGCGGCCGTGAAGATGTAGAGGAGTCCGATGTCCTTGTGGTTGGTCGACATGAACCAGCGAGTGAAGAACCCCTGGTGCTCCTCATGGGCATGGGCGGTGGCGTCAGCCATTGATGTCTCCCCGCATTCCGTTCCCGCGCATGCCCCCAGCGGGCGCGCGCGGATCACTCCCCACATACCGCCACGGCCCGCGGGGCTCAACGGCAAGATTGCCGCACAGGGGCCGCGCTCATGCGCCGTCGGCGGCAGGAGCGGGGCCGAACACCTCCCCGAAGGCCGCGCGCAGCGCGAGGTCGAGATCGTGCATCGTCACCGGCAGGCCGAGATCGACCAGGCTGGTCACCCCGTGGCCGCGGATGCCGCAGGGCACGATACCGTCGAAATGGCTCAGATCCGGGTCGACATTGACCGCCACGCCGTGGAAGCTGACCCAGCGCCGCACCCGCAGCCCGATCGCGGCGATCTTGTCCTCGGCCACGCCGCCATCGGGCCGCGGCGGGCGGTCGGGTCGCGTGACCCAGATTCCGACCCGCCCCGGGCGGCGTTCGCCCCGCACCCCGAATTCGGCCAGCGCCCGGATCACCCATTCCTCCAGCATCCAGACGAAGCGGCGGATGTCGCGCCCCCGCCGTGCCAGATCGAGCATGACATAGGCCACGCGCTGGCCGGGGCCGTGATAGGTGAACTCGCCACCCCGCCCGGCGCGATGGACCGGAAAGCGGTCCGGGTCGAGCAGATCCTCGGCCCGGGCCGAGGTTCCGGCGGTGTAGACGGGGGGATGCTCCAGCAGCCACACCCGCTCGGGCGCGCGGCCGGCGCGGATCAGCGCGACGCGCGCCTCCATCTCGGCCAGGGCCTGTTCGTAGGGAACGGGGACATCCGACACGACCCATTCGGGCCATTCGGGCCATGCGGGGGCGGGCGCGGAATCGGGGGCGGGGACGTGCATGGCGGCAGTATCGGCGATCGCCGCGGCGGCTTCCAGATCCGGCCGCGGGCGGCCGGGCGGGGGCGGATTTGCCCCTTCACATCGGCATGGCCCGATGATAAGTCAGCGCCAGCCCGATGCGGTCGTGGCGGAATTGGTAGACGCGCAGCGTTGAGGTCGCTGTGGGGTAACTCCCGTGGAAGTTCGAGTCTTCTCGACCGCACCATCCCGATTGCCGGACATCGCGCATCATGAGCCCGCCCGGCGGCGCGGCGGGGTCCGGCCCGTGACGGGCGGCGTGCCGGGCGGGTCCGGTCGTTGTTGACCTCGCCCCGCGGCGGGGCTATCTGCCGGGACAGGCGGGCGGGCCGGCCCGCGCGGCGTCGGAGGATCTCGTGATGGACGGGCTGCTCAGGGAATACCTGCCGATCCTGGTCTTCCTCGGCATCGCCATCGGGCTCGGCCTGGTGCTGATCGTGATCCCGGCGCTTCTGGCGCCCTACCGCCCCGACCCCGAGAAGACCTCGGCCTATGAATGCGGCTTCAACGCCTTCGACGATGCGCGCATGAAGTTCGACGTGCGCTTCTATCTCGTCTCGATCCTGTTCATCATCTTCGATCTCGAGGTCGCCTTCCTGTTTCCCTGGGCGGTGGCGTTCAAGGATGTGGGCCTGTTCGGATTCTGGTCGATGATGGTCTTCCTGGCCGTGCTGACGATCGGCTTCGCCTATGAATGGAAGAAGGGGGCGCTGGAATGGGAGTGATCGCCGCAACCGGCGCCGGGGCGGATCGCGAGGCGGCAACGCGCCAGCTTTCCGACGCGCTGGCCGACAAGGGATTCGTGCTGACCACGGCCGATGACCTGATCAACTGGGCGCGCACGGGCTCGCTGTTCTGGATGACCTTCGGCCTGGCCTGCTGCGCGGTCGAGATGATGCACACCTCGATGCCGCGCTATGATGCCGAACGCTTCGGCTTCGCGCCGCGCGCCAGTCCGCGCCAGTCGGACGTGATGATCGTCGCCGGCACGCTGACCAACAAGATGGCGCCCGCGCTGCGCAAGGTCTACGACCAGATGGCCGAACCGCGCTGGGTGATCTCGATGGGTTCCTGCGCGAACGGCGGCGGCTACTACCATTACTCCTATTCGGTCGTGCGCGGCTGCGACCGGATCGTTCCGGTCGACATCTACGTGCCCGGCTGTCCGCCGACGGCCGAGGCG
>RFGB01000285.1 GCA_003697125.1 Alphaproteobacteria bacterium | reverse complement strand
GGGGATGCCTTCCTCGCCGGATTTCTCGCCGCCGAGGCGCGCGGGGCCGATCCCGACGCCGCGCTGGCGGCCGCGATCGCCGCGGCGGCAGGACACATGACGCGGAGCGAGCCATGACGACCCTTCCGATCACCATCTCGCCCGAGGTGGCCGCGGCGCTGGAGGCCGGCCGGCCGGTGGTGGCGCTGGAGACGACGATCGTCACCCATGGCATGCCGCCGCCCGACAACCTGCAGACCGCGCTGGCGGCCGAGGCCGCGATCCGCGCCGAGGGGGCGGTGCCGGCGACGATCGCGGTGATCGACGGGCGCATCCATGTGGGGCTGTCGCCCGAGGCGCTGGCCGCGCTGGCCGCGACCGAGGGGGTGCTGAAGCTGTCGCGAGCCGATCTCGCCTGGGCGCTGGCCATCGGGGCGACGGGCTCGACCACCGTGGCCGCGACGATGATCTGCGCCCGGGCGGCGGGAATCGCGGTGTTCGCCACCGGCGGCATCGGCGGGGTGCATCGCGGGGTCGAGGAGAGCCTCGACATCTCGGCCGACCTGACCGAACTGGCCGAGACCCCGGTGACGGTGGTCTCGGCAGGGGCGAAGGCGATCCTCGACCTGCCGCGCACGCTCGAGGCGCTGGAGACCCGGGGCGTGCCGGTGATCGGCTGGCGCACCCGGCGCTTTCCCGCCTTCTGGTCGCGCGATTCCGGGCTGCCGGTGCCGCTGACCGCCGAGGATGAAGGCCAGATCGCCCGCGCCCACCGCATGCGCGCCGCGCTGGGCCTGCCGGGGGGGCAGCTGGTGTGCAATCCGATTCCCGAGGCGGCCGAGATCCCTCTTGCCGAGATCGCGCCCGCCATCGCCGCGGCCGAGGCCGAGGCGCGCGCGCAGGCCATCGCCGGCAAGGCGCTGACGCCCTTCCTGCTGGCGCGGATCAACGCCATCACCGCCGGCCGGGCGCTGGCGGCAAACCGCGCGCTGGTGCTGGCCAATGCCCGGCTGGGCGCACGCATCGCCGTGGCGATGGCGCGATGCGGCCGCCCGTCCTGATCGCCGGGCCCACCGCCTCGGGCAAGTCGGCCCTGGCGCTCGCCATCGCCCGGGCGCTGGGCGCGGTGGTGGTCAATGCCGACGCGCTGCAGGTCTATGCGGGCTGGCGCGTGCTGACCGCGCGCCCGGGGCCCGGGGACGAGGCCGCCGCGCCCCATGCGCTCTATGGCCATGTGGGGATGGAGGAACCCTGGTCGGTCGGGCACTGGCTGCGCGCCGTCCGCCCGCTGCTGGCCGGGCCGCGGCCGGTGGTGATCGTCGGGGGGACCGGGCTCTATTTCATGGCGCTGACCGAGGGGCTGGCCGAGATCCCCCCGATTCCGCCCGCGATCCGCGCCCGCGCCGAAGCGATCCGCGCCCGCGGCGGGGCGGCGGCCCTGGCCCGCGCGCTTGCCCGGCGCGATCCCGCGACGCTGGCGCGCATCGACCGTGCCAATCCGGTGCGGCTGCAGCGCGCCTGGGAGGTCCTGGAGGCCACCGGGCGCGGACTGGCCGAATGGCAGGCGCGCACGCCGCCCCCGCTGGTCACCGCCGCCCACCGGCTGCTGATCTGGCCCGGGCGCGACTGGCTGGCCGACCGGATCGCCCGCCGCTTCGACCGGATGCTGGAGGAAGGGGCGCTGGAGGAGGTCCGCGCCAACATGGCGCGCGACTGGCGGCTGCCATCGATGCAGGCGCTGGGCGCGGCCGAACTGGCCGCCCATCTGCGCGGAGATACGACCCTGGAGGCCGCGCGCAGCGCCGCCCTGGCCGCGACGCGCCAGTATGCCAAGCGCCAGCGCACCTGGTTCCGCCGGCGCATGGGCGACTGGACGCGGATCGACCCGGCCGATCGCGCGGCGCTGGCGGCGGTGGTGGAAGACCTGTCGGCGGCGCGCTAGCCCCGGCCGTGGAAGTCCAGCCCCAGCGCGCCGTAGCGTTCGGGATCCTCCTGCCAGTCGGGCTTCACCCGGACCTCGAGGAAGAGATGCACCGGGCGCTGCAGGAAGGCCGAGATCTCGGCCCGCGCGGCCTGACCCACCGCCTTCACCGTCGCCCCGCGCGCGCCCAGCACGATCGCCCGGTGCCCCTCGCGGGCGACATAGATCACCTGGTCGATGCGCACCGAGCCGTCGCGGCGCTCCTCCCAGCGCTCGGTCTCGACGGTCAGCTGATAGGGCAGCTCCTCATGCAGGCGCAGCATCAGCTTCTCGCGCGTTAGCTCGGCCGCGATCAGCCGCACCGGCAGGTCGGCGATCTGATCCTCGGGATAGAGCCAGGGGCCCTCGGGCAGCGTCTCGGCCAGCCAGCGGCGCAGATCCGCAACCCCGTCGCCGGTGGCGGCCGAGATCATGAAGGTGCGCAGGAAGTCGAAGCGCGCATTCAGTTCCGCCGCCAGCCCGAGCAGCCGGGGCGGGCGCACGCGGTCGATCTTGTTGATCGCCAGCGCCACGCGGCCGGGCCCGGCGCGTTCGGCCAGCCCGGCGATGATCTCCTCCACGCCCGGGGTGATGCCGCGATGGGCCTCGACCAGCAGCACGACGATGTCGGCATCGGCCGCGCCGCCCCAGGCGGCGGAGACCATCGCCCGGTCCAGCCGGCGGCGGGGGCGGAACAGTCCCGGCGTGTCGACGAAGACGATCTGGGCCGCCCCCTCGATCGCCACGCCCCGGATGCGCATGCGGGTGGTCTGCACCTTGTGGGTCACGATCGAGACCTTGGCGCCGACCATGCGGTTGAGCAGCGTGGACTTGCCGGCATTCGGTTCGCCGATCAGCGCGACGAAGCCGCAGCGCGTCGCCTGTTCAGTCATCCTGCCCCCCGAGCCGTTCCAGAAGCTGGCGCGCGGCGGCCTGTTCGGCCGCGCGCTTCGAGCCTGCCCGCGCGGTGGCGGTCTCGCCGCTGGCCAGCACCGCGCGGATGGTGAAGACCGGGGCATGGGCTGGCCCCTCGCGGGAAAGCTCCTCATAGGCCGGGGGAGTCTGGCCCCGCGCCTGCACCCATTCCTGCAGCCGGCTCTTGGCATCGCCGGCAAGCCCGTCGACCGTCTCCAGATGCCGGGCCCAGTGGCGCAGGATGACCCGGCGTGCCGCCTCGATGCCGCCATCCAGATAGACCGCCGCGATCACCGCCTCCATCGCGTCGCCCAGGATCGCCCGCTTGCGCCGGCCGCCCGAGAGCATCTCGGACCGGCCCATGCGGATCGCCGCGCCAAGCCCCAGCGCCGCGGCGATCTCGGCGCAGGTCTCCTTGCGCACCAGCGCGTTCAGCCGCGGCGCCAGGACCCCCTCGGCCGCGGCGCTGTCATGGCGCAGCAGCGCCTCGGCGATCACCAGGCCCAGCACCCGGTCGCCGAGGAATTCCAGCCTTTCGTTGTCGGGCCGGTCCGGCCCCGAATAGCTGGCATGTGTCAGCGCGCGGTCCAGCAGGTCGGGGTCGGCGAAGTCATGCCCGATCCGCTGCTGGACTGCCGCCAGAACCTCGGCCCGCCCGGCCATCGCCGTCTAGTTGATCGCGCGCAGGAAGCGATCGGCCCGCCAGTCCCAGAAGGCGAGGAGCGAATCGCCTGCCGAGGAGAACATGATGCGATCGGCGCGGCCGATCAGGTTCTCGAAGGGGACGAAGCCGACCCCGCCGCGGCTCTGCGGCACGCGGCTGTCCTGGCTGTTGTCGCGGTTGTCGCCCATGAAGAAATAGTGCCCCGGGGGGACCGTCACCTCGGTCATGTTGTCGGTCGAGGTCATCTGCACGTCAAGGATCATGTGCCGCACGCCGCCCGGGAGCGTCTCGTAGAACAGATACTTCTCGCACGGCCCGCCCTGCGGGACCGGCGCATTCACGCATAGCGGGCGCTGCGGGCTGGACTGCAGGCCCTGCACGACATTGGGCTCGGTGAAGACGCCGGCGGGCTCCAGCTTCACCGGCTCGCCATTGATGTGCAGGACGCCGTCGACCATCGCGATGCGGTCGCCGGGCAGGCCGATCAGCCGCTTGATGTATTCCTCGCCGGTGCGGGGGTGGCGGAACACGATCACGTCGCCGCGCCGGGGCTGGGAGGCGAGGATCCGCCCCTCGAACGGACAGGCCGAGAAGGGGCAGGAATGGCGGGAATAGCCATAGGCGAACTTGTTGACGAACAGGAAATCGCCGATCAGCAGCGTGGGCTTCATCGAGCCCGAGGGGATCCAGAAGGGCTGGAACAGAAGGGTGCGGAACGCGGCCGCGATCAGCAGCGCGTAGACGATCGTCTTGGCAAGCTCCACAAGTCCGCCCGATGCCGCCCGTGCCGTGCTCTTGCTCATGCCCCAGATGCCTCCGATGCCCTCTCGCGCGAAGGGCGCCTTGTTGCCCGCGTCCCGCGCCGAGTCAAGCGCCCCCCTGCCCCGGGTAGGGAAGCGCCTCGATCACAACGAATGCCTGCGCCCAGGGGGGATCGTCGGTCAGGCTGACATGGATCACCGGGCGATGGCCGGGGGGCATCAGCCGGGCCAGACGCTCGGCCGCGCCGCCGGTCAGCTGCATGGTGGGCTGGCCCGAGGGCAGGTTCACCACCCCCATCTCGCGCCAGGCCACGCCCATGCGCAGCCCCGTGCCCAGCGCCTTCGCGCAGGCCTCCTTCGCCGCCCAGCGCCGCGCCAGGGTGCCCGCGCGGTCCCGCCGGCGCTCGGCCTTGCGCCGCTCGGTCTCGGTGAACACCCGGTCGAGGAAGCGATCGCCGAACCGTTCCAGGGTCGCGGCGATGCGGTCGATGTTGGCGATGTCCGATCCCACTCCGACGATCATAGCGCCCCCTTGCGCCCCGTTTCGGCCGCCGCCCGCCGGGCGGGTCCTATTCTGCCGGATCCGCCCCGGGGACCGGCCGCTTGAAATGCGCATGCACCTTCCGGCGGGCCCGCTCCATCAGGCGCATGCGCCTGCGGTTCTGATAGGCGGCGATCACCGGGCGCGACAGGAAATAGACCGCGATGCCGGCGAGCGCGCCGCTGATGGTTCCGCCCAGCAGATAGGGCAGGAACACTTCGCGCAAGAAGGGGCCCAGATGGTCGAGCGCATAGTGCCCCTGCCCCCACAGCGCGCTGATCGTCGTCCAGATCGCGCCGAAGAAGTCGCCGAAGGCCTTCATCACCTGCCCGAAATCCACCGCCGAATGGCGCCCGCCCAGGATGAGGCGCCCCAGCCCCAGCGCCGATGCGGCGATGGCCGGGAAGGTGAGCGGGTTTCCGACCGCGGTGCCGATCAGGCCGGCGACGATGTTGCCGCGCAGCACGAAGGCGACCAGCGCGGCATAGACGAAGTGGAAGCCGAAGAAGGGGCTGAACGAGACGAAGGTTCCCGCGGCAAGCCCGATGGCGATGCGGTGCGGGCTGTCGGGCAGGCGCTTGACGCGGTGGCCCAGATATTCGAAGCCGCGCCGCCAGCCCTTGCGCGGGGCGACCCACTGGCGCAGGCGCGACCAGAAGGGCGGCTTGTCGCGGCGCTTGAAGACCATCGCCTCAGCTCCTCAGCCCCCGGCTGCCCGGCTTGACCGCCGGGATCGCCGCCAGTTCGGGCGGCAGGGAGTCGGATGCCCAGACCGGGACCTCGAGGCGGATCAGCGGCACCAGCGGCACGCCCAGATCGGCCTTGCCGCCCGATCGGTCGACCAGGCAGGCCGCCGCCACCGTTCGGCCGCCCGCCCCGGCGATGGTTTCGATGCATTCGCGCGAGGACAGGCCGGTGGTGACGACATCCTCGACCATCAGCACCCGTGCGCCGGGGTCGAGCCGGAATCCCCGGCGGAAGGTGAAGCGGCCCTCGACGCGTTCGGTGAACACTGCGGGCAGGCCCAGCTGGCGGGCAAGCTCGTAGCCGACGATCACGCCCCCCATGGCGGGCGAGACGCAGATGTCGGCCTCGATCCCCGCCGCGCGCAGCCTGTCGGCCAGGGCCGCGCATAGCCGCGCCCCGCGGCGGGGGTCCATCATCACCCGGGCGCATTGCAGATATGTCGGGCTGTGCAGTCCCGAGGACAGGATGAAGTGCCCCTCCAGCAGCGCGCCCGCCGCCCGGAACTCAGCCAGAATCTCCGCCTCGGTCACCTCGCCCGTGCTCCCCTCGTCACCCGGCCGCCGTCTCGCGCATCTCACCGCGGATGCGCGCCACCTGGGCCACCACCGACTCTGCCTCCAGGCCCCTCAATACATGGTTGAGGTGGGTGATGTCGCGCAATTCGAGTTGCACGCGAATGCGATAGAAATCGGGCTTGCGTTCGACGAAGTCGAGATCGGCGATGTTGGCGCCCAGCTCGCCGATCAGGGTGCAGATGCGGCCCAGCGCGCCGGTGTCGTTGGCCAGCGCGACCTCGATCCAGGCCCGGTTGACCGGCGCGCGCTTGGCCTCGGGGTTCCAGCGCAGGTCGATCCATCGTTCGGGCTGATCCTCGAAGGCGCTCAGCGACGGGCAGTCGATGGCGTGGACCACCACGCCGTGGCCCTTCTCGGCGATTCCCACCACCCGCTCGCCCGGCAATGGGGTGCAGCACGCGCCAAGCCGGCTGAACTGGTCGGCCTCCAGCCCGATCACAATCGGCCCGTCCGGGGCGTCGGCGGCGGGTTCGGGCGGGGCGGTGATCTCGGGATAGAGCGCGCGGACCACCTCCTGCCCGGTGATCTCGGCCGAACCCAGCCGGGCCAGCAGATCCTCGGCCCTGGGCAGGGCGAAGATGCGGGCCGCGGTTTCCAGCGCCTTGTCGGTGGCCTGCTTGCCGATCCGCTCGAAGGCGATGCGGGCGATCTCGCGGCCCATGCGGATATCGGCGGCGCGGCGTTCGGCCTTCAGCGCGCGGCGGATCGCCGACTTGGCCCGGCCGGTGACGGCGATCTCCTCCCAGCTGGGCTGGGGGCGCTGTCCCTCGGCGCGGATGATCTCGACCGACTGGCCGTTCTTCAGCTTGGTCCACAGCGGCACGCGGCGGCCGTCGACCTTGGCGCCCACGCAGGAATGGCCGATCCTCGTGTGGATCGCATAGGCGAAATCGATCGGGGTGGCCCCGCGGGGCAGCTTGATCACCTCGCCCTTGGGGGTGAAGCAGAACACCTGGTCCTGGAACAGCTCCAGCTTGACATGCTCCAGAAGCTCGTCGGGGGTGTCGTGGCTCTCGATCTCCTCGGTCAGCTGGCGCACCCACTGGAAGGGATCGACGGCGAAGGGGTTTTCGGCCGGCACCCCGTCGCGATAGGACCAGTGCGCGGCGACGCCGGTCTCGGCGACCTCGTGCATCTCCTGGGTGCGGATCTGGATCTCGACGCGCTTGGCATTGCGCCCCGACACGGTGGTGTGGATCGAGCGATAGCCGTTGGTCTTGGGCTGGCTGATGTAGTCCTTGAAGCGGCCGGGGATGGCGCGCCAGCGCCTGTGCACCGCGCCCAGCGCGCGGTAGCAGTCATCGATCGAGCGGGTGATGATGCGGAATCCATAGACATCGGACAGCCGGTGGAAGCTCTCGCCCTTCTCCTGCATCTTGCGCCAGATGGAATAGGGCCGCTTCTCGCGCCCGTAGACGCTGGCCTCGATCCCCGCCGCGTCCAGCGCCATGCGCAGATCGTTGAGGATCTGGGGGATCAGGTCGCCGTTCTCGCGCTTGAGCACGGCGAAGCGGTGCAGGATCGACTTTCGGGCATCGGGGTTGAGGACCTGGAAGGCCAGATCCTCCAGCTCCTCGCGCATGCCCTGCATGCCCATCCGCCCCGCCAGCGGCGCGTAGATCTCCATCGTCTCGCGCGCCTTGCGCTCCTGCTTCTCGGGCGGAAGGTGGCGGATGGTGCGCATGTTGTGCAGCCGGTCGGCCAGCTTGACCAGCAGCACCCGCACGTCGCGCGCCATGGCCAGGAACAGCTTGCGGAAATTCTCCGCCTGCTCGGAGGAATGCGAGCTGAGCTGCAGCTTGGTGAGCTTGGTGACCCCGTCGACCAGATGCGCGATCTCGGGGCCGAACAGTTCGGCGATCTCCTCGGTGGTGCAGCCCGCGACATCCTCGACGGTGTCGTGCAGCAGCGCGGTGACGATGGTGGCGTCGTCCAGCCGCAGCTCGGTCAGCATCGCCGCGACTTCGACGGGATGGTTGAAATAGGGCTCGCCCGAGGCGCGCAGCTGCCCGGCATGGGCGCGCTCGCCATAGACATAGGCGCGTTCGATCAGGGCTTCGTCGCTGCGCGGGTTGTAGGCCTTGATCAGATCGATCAGGTCGGGCAGCCGGATCAGCGCCGCCTCGCCGCGCCGACGATGCGGCGCCGGCGCGGTTCCGGGCATGTTCAGCGGTCTCCCTGCGCCTCCATCAGGGCGCGCAGAAGCTTCTCCTCGGTCAGGTCGTCCTGATTCGGGGCGGGCATGTCGGCCAGCATCCGGCGCGCCATGTCGTCCTCCTCCGGCTCGTCCACCTCGATCTGGCGCTGATGCGCCGCGATGGCGGATTCGCGCAGCTCGTGCACCGGAATGGTTTCCTCGGCGATCTCGCGCAGGGCAACGACCGGGTTCTTGTCATTGTCGCGCTCGACCGTGATCGGCGCGCCTGCGGCAATCTGCCGCGCACGGTGCGCGGCCAGCATCACCAGCTCAAAACGGTTCGGGACCTTGTCGACGCAATCCTCGACGGTCACGCGTGCCATGGAGCGTTCTCCTCTCCTTTCGGCGGGAAGAGGCCAGTATTTAGGGCGCGTCTGCCCGCGCGGCAATGGGAATATTGCCGCAGCGCGCATTGCGTGGCGCCGCCCGGCCCTGTATGCATGCGGCCAAGGGCGACGGTTTTCGTCGTGGCGGCCTTCGCGGCGGCGGCATGCATGCAGGCCGCCGGACCCGGCCGGCGGTTTCCCCAGCGTAAGGAAGCATGGGGGCTTCCCAGGGATCGCCGGCGGGGATAGGAGGCTGCTTCGACCGGACCGGGACGCCGGCCCCATCATCGCGGGACGCAGTCTGTCGCTGGTCCGAACCGCAGATTCCGGAGGGATTGATGTTCTATCGCGACGAGCGTCTGGCCCTGTTCATCGACGGGTCCAACCTCTACGCGGCGGCACGCGCACTCGGGTTCGACATCGACTACAAGTTGCTGAGAAACGAGTTCATGCGCCGCGGCAAGCTTCTTCGGGCCTTTTACTATACGGCCCTGATCGAGAACGAGGAGTATTCACCGATCAGGCCCCTGATCGACTGGCTCGACTATAACGGTTTCACCATGGTCACCAAGCCGGCGAAGGAGTTCACCGACTCGATGGGCCGGCGCAAGGTGAAGGGCAACATGGACATCGAACTGGCGGTGGACGCCTTCGAGATGGCGCCGCACATCGACCACATGGTGCTGTTCTCGGGCGACGGCGACTTCAAGCCGCTGGTCGCCGGGATCCAGCGGCAGGGGGTGCGGGTGTCGGTGGTCTCGACGATCCGCTCCTCGCCGCCGATGATCGCCGACGACCTGCGCCGGCAGGCCGACAATTTCATCGAGCTGGAGGAGCTGAAGGAGATCATCGGCCGGCCGCCGCGGCCGAATCACGTCCAGACCGGTCAGGACGCCGCCGAGATCGACACCTGACCGCGGGCGCGCCCCACGGCGCGCCGGTCAGGGCTGCATCCACTCGCGGCGCATGCGTTCCCAGATCCGCTCGCCCACCAGACAGTCGCGGGGCGCATCGGCCGCGGGGACCAGCCGCGCGGGCGCGGGGGGCGCGATGCCGGCGATCTCCAGCACCAGCTTGCGGCGCACCGCGGCGGCGAATTCGCCCCAGTCCCGCACCGGAATGACAAAGGCGCCGGGGCCGCCGATCACGCAGTCGCGGTAGTATCCGTCCAGGTCGTCCAGCTGCCATTGCAGCCCCGCGCCCTCGCGCGTCATCAGCGGCAGGCCGTTGATGACCAGGCCGGCGGCCACGGCATCATCGCGCGCCCCGGTCACCGGGCGGCCCTGATTGTTCGGTCCGTCGCCCGAGATGTCGATCACCCTGCGCAGGCCGGAGAAACCGTTGCCGTCGAACATCCGCGCCGCGAAGTCGATCGCCCCCGAGATCGAGGTCCGCCGCATCGCCATGCCCGGATCGGCCGACAGCCGCCGGGCGAAGGCCGCGGCATCGGCGGCGTCGCGGATCAGCGTCCAGTCCACCACCACGCGCTGGCTGTCGGCGCCGGCCCATTCGACATAGGCGATCGCCACCCGCCCGAGCATCCCGCTGCGGATCGCCTGCAGGACCGGGGCGCTGACCAGAGCCTCGGCATAGCCGCGCCGCTGGATCTCGCGCTCGTTCATCGTCATCGAGCGCGAGACGTCGACCGCCAGCACCAGCTCGACATCCACCTCGACATCCGCCGCCGCGCGGGGCCCGCCCAGGGCGAGGATCAGCGCGGCCAGAATCGCCATGCCCCGCATGGGCGCCATCTTGCCGCAGGCCCGCCGCGGCGCAAGGCGCGAAGCGGCGCGCGATCGGGTGCCCGCCCTCAGCCCCGCGGCGCGGCCCGCCCGGGCGCCACCGCGGCGGCGGTGACCCCCTGCGCGGCGATGTCGGCGGGCACGCCCTCGTTCAGCAACAGCCCCGCGGCCAGCCGCGCCGCGGCGGGGGCGGTCTGGATGCCGTAGCCGCCCTGCCCGGCCAGCCAGAAGAAGCCCGGCGCATCCGGCGCGAAGCCGATCACCGGGCAGCGATCGGCGACGAAGCTGCGCAGCCCCGCCCAGCGATGGGCCACGCGGCGGATGGGCAGGTCGAAGGCGGTCTGGATGCGGTCGATGCAGATCGCGATGTCCAGCTCCTCGGGCTGGGCATCGCAGGGGGGGCTCGGCGTCTCGTCGGCCGGCGAGATCAGCAGCCGCCCGGCATCGGGCTTCAGATAGAATGTCTCGTCGATGTCGATCACCGCGGGCATCGGGGCGGGGTCGAACCCGTCGGGGGCGGCAACGATCACCGCGGTGCGGCGCATCGGCTGCGATCCCACCGGCGCCACCCCGGCCAGCCGCGCCAGCTCGTCGGCCCAGGCGCCCGCGGCATTGACCACGACCCGCGCCCGGAACCGGCCCCGGGGGGTGACCAGATGCCAGCCCTCGCCCGCGCGGTCGAGCCCGGTGACCTCGGCCCGGGTGACCAGCCGCCCGCCGCGCGCCGCGAACAGGCGCAGATAGCCGCCATGCAGCGCGGCCACGTCGATGTCGCGCGCGCCGCGTTCCAGAAAGCCCCCCGCGACATGGCCGGGCCTCAGAAGCGGGCAGAGCCGGCGGGCGGCGGCGGCGTCGACCGGCTCGAAGGCGCCGCCGGCCAGATCCCGCGCCAGCGCCGCGGCGCTGGCCGCCTGGTCGGGGCGGTGGATCATCAGCACCCCGCGCGGGGTCAGGAGCGGATGCGCGGCGAAGCCCGGCGGCGGGTCGGTCAGGAAGCGCTCCGAGGCGCGGGTCAGCGCGCGGACCGGCGGCGGGCCGTAGGTGGCGGTGAACAGCGCCGCCGATCGGCCGGTGCTGTGATAGCCCGGCCGATCCTCGCGCTCCAGCAGCACCACCCGCGCCCGTGCGGCCAGTTCGGCGGCGGCCGAGGCCCCGGCCATGCCCGCGCCGATCACCGCGATGTCGAATTCCGCCTCGTCCACCGGCCGGCCCTCCCGCCCGACACTCAGCCGCGCCAGCCCAGCAGCCGCCGCTCCAGCGCGCCGATGGCGGCCGAGGTCAGCACCCCCAGAAGCGACAGGATGACCACGCCGGCGAACAGCCGTTCCAGATCGTAGAGCGCCCCCGCCTCGAGGATGTAGGCGCCGATGCCGTAGCGCGCGCCCAGCATCTCGGCGGCGACCAGCAGGATGATCGCGATGGCCAAGCTGATGCGAAGGCCCGACAGGATGCCGGGCATCGCCCCTGGCAGCACGATCTTGCGCACGATCGACCACCAGCTCAGGCCGAAGCTCTGCCCCATGCGGATCAGCGAGCGGTCGACATTGTCCACCGCGCCGAAGGTGGCGACCACGGTGGGGGTGAAGGTGCCGAAGGCGATCAGCGCGTATTTCGACCCCTCGTCGATGCCGAACCAGATCACGAACAGCGGCAGCAGCGCGATCTTCGGAATCGGGAACAGCGCCGCGACCAGCGGCACCAGCGCCGCGCGCAGATGCGAGAACAGCCCGATCAGCACCCCGACCGCGATTCCGGCACCGACCCCGAGCGCGGCCCCGACCGCGAGCCGGGTGAGCGAGGGCAGCAGATGGTCGAACATCAGCCCCGACCGCGCCAGGGCGATGAGCGTCTCGACCACTGCCGAGGGACGCGGCAGGGTCAGCGGCGAGATCCATCCCGCCCATGTGCCCCATTCGGCCAGCGCGATCAGCGCGAGGAAGGTCGCCGGGCCGACCCAGCGCTTGGGCCGGGGCGCGAAGCCCCCGCCGCGGAACGGCACCTCGACCGCCGCCGCCATTCCCGCCGCCGTGTCAGCCATCGACAAGTTCCTCGTCCGCCGCCCGCGCCTCGTCGCGCATCAGTCCCCACAGATGCTTCTGGATCCGCTCCAGATCCGCATCGGCATAGCCGCGCTCGCCCAGCGGGCGGTCGATCTCGACCACCTCGCGGATGCGCCCCGGACGGCGCGACAGCACCGCGACCCGATGGCCGAGCCGCACCGCCTCGGCCAGGTTGTGGGTGACATAGACCGCGGTGAAGGGCGTGCGCGTCCACAGCGCCACCAGATCATCCATCAGGAGCTCGCGCGTCTGCGCGTCCAGCGCCGAGAGCGGCTCGTCCATCAGCATCACCGCCGGGTTGACCGCCAGCGCCCGCGCGATGGCCACGCGCTGCTTCATGCCGCCCGACAGCTGCCGGGGCAGCGCCCCGGCGAAGTCCGACAGCCGGGTGCGCGCCAGCACGTCGGAGATCACCGCCTCCATCCGCCCGGGCGGCAGGCGGTGATCCTCCAGCACCAGCGCGACATTGCCCCGCACCGTCCGCCAGGGCAGCAGCGCGAAGTCCTGGAAGACGAAGGTCAGCGGGTTCAGGCAGTCCGCCGGCGGTTCGCCCAGCATCAGCACCCGCCCCCGCGCCGGGCGTTCCAGCCCGCCGATCAGCCGCAGCAGCGTCGACTTTCCGCAGCCCGACGGGCCGACCAGGCAGACGATCCGCCCCGACGGGATGTCGAGGGTGATGTCGCGCAGGACCTCGGTCCTGCCATAGTCATGGCCGATCGCCTCGAGCCGGATGTCCATCGCGCCCGTCCCGGAATGGGTGGCGCGGCCCCAGCGGGCCGCGGCCGCCTCAGGCCCCGATCACCTTGACATAGGAGGTATCGAGGAAGGTCTCGAGCGTGATCCCCGCATCGACCAGGCCTTCGGACTGGAACCATTCCAGCTGATCGCGCACCGAGGCGAGATTGATCGCCGCCCCTTCGTTGAGGCGCATCGACCCGTTGATGATCGAGACCGCCGCCTTCTCGCGCGGCTGGTCCGCATAGACATATTTGTGGATGATGTCCACGACCGCCTGCATCGCCGCCTCGCCCGCGCTGCGGTCGACCATCGCCGCGTTGTAGTCGGCCACCCCGCGCGAGAAGGCCTGCAGGAAGGCCTCGACCAGCCCCCGGTCGCCGCCGGCATTGGCCGCCGAGGTGAAGACCGTGGTCACCTGATAGCCGGGCAGATAGTCGGCGACATTGCCGATGATGTGCACCGCGCCGGATGCGGCCAGCGGCTTGGCGATGTGGGGCACGATGGACCAGGCGTCGATCTGGCCCGACTTCAGCGCGCCGATCACCGCGCCCACCTTCTGCAGCGGCACGAATTCCGGCCTGCCGCCATGCGCGGCGGCGATGCGCGCGCCCATGTAGTGGAAGGACGATCCGGCGGTGGTGATGCCGAAGCGCTTGCCGTCCAGCCCCGCCGGGCTGGTCAGCCCCGCCTTGAAGGCCGCATCGGAGGCGAGGATCTTCTGCCCGTCGATGCCCTTCTCCTCGGACAGCGCGCCGCCGATCACCTTCACCGCGCCCTTCTGGGCCAGGCTGAGAAGCCCGCCCGAGATCGCGGTCACGCCGAAATCGGCGTCGCGGCTGGCGATGGCCACCGCCATCGGCTGCGCCGCCTGGAAGAACTTCAGCTCCGCATCCAGCCCCGCATCGGCGAAATAGCCCCGCTCGAGCGCAATGAAGCTGCCGGCATGGCTGGTCAGGTTCATCGCGCCGACCACCACCCGGCGCCGGGCGGCCAGCGCCGGCGCCGCCAGCCCGGCGGCCGCCGCCCCGATCAGCCCCAGCGTGCCGCGTCTTGTCAGACTGCTCATCCCATCCTCCCCATCAGCTGAACGCACCGGCGGGCCGCTTCCATCCGGCCCGCGCCGGGAACGGCGCGCCGCCCGTCGCCCGGCGCGATCTTCGAAGGCTTCCCCCCTCGAGTCAACCGAGGCCGGCGGCCCCTCAGCGCGCCATCGCGTGATATTCCGGGTTGGGCTCCATCGCCACCGCCGAGGCCATGCGGTTGGTCATGTTGAAGAAGCTGGCCACCGCGGCGATGTCCCAGATGTCGCGGTCCGAAAACCCCGCCCGGCGCAGCGCCGCGCGGTCCTCCTCCTCGATGCGGTGGCTGGCGAGCGTCATCTTCTCGGCAAACTCCAGCATCGCGCGCTCGCGCGGGCTGAGCTCGGCCACGCGCCAGTTCATCACCATCGCCTCGCCCAGCTCGGGCCGGCCGGACAGCTGGCGGACCGCCGCGCCATGGGCGACCTGGCAGTACCAGCAGCGATTGGCCGAGGAGACGGCCACGGCGATCATCTCGCGTTCCAGCTTCGACAGCCCCGAATCCCCCAGCATCAGGTCGTTGTACATCGCCGTGAAGGCGCGCAGCTTCTCGGGGGCGAAGGCATAGGCGCGCAGCACGTTGGGAACCAGCCCCAGCTTCTCCTCGCACAGGCGGAAATACTTCGCCGTGTCCTCGGGCAGCGGATCGGCGGGAAGCAGGTTCAGCGCGGTGGGCAGGTCGGGATCGCGGCGGGTCATGGCTCGTCCTCCGGCAGGGCCCGGTAGTGATAGCGCGCGCGCGCGGCCATGCCGAGCCCCTCATAGAGCCGGCGCGCGGGCAGGTTCGCCTCGGTCACCGCAAGGCCCAGATGGGGCGCGCCCTGCTCCAGCGCCCAGGCGGCGGCGGCCCCGGTCAGCGCCCGCCCCATCCCGGCGCGGCGGCTGTCGGGCGCGACATGCAGCGCGTGCAGCATGGCGACATCACCCGCGGCGGCCACGAAGCCGCAGGCCGCCGGCCGGTCGCGGTGGCGGCCCAGCAGAAAGCACCTGGCAGCGCCCGAGCGCGCCATCACCCCCAGCCGGCCCGGCCCGATGCCGCCCGCCGCCCACAATTCGCGCATGATCGCGAGCGGGGCGGCGCAACGGATGGCATGGAAGCCGCGCGGATCCAGCCCGGCCAGCGCCTCGGCCGGGGCATGATAGACCAGCACCGGATCGACGATGCGATAGCCCTGCGCGGCCAGCGCGGCGTCCAGCGCCTCCTGCCCCGGCAGCAGCATGAACAGCGGCCGCTGGCCCATGGCGCGCATCGCCGCCGCGGCCTCGTCGATCCGCGCCGCGGCTGCCGCGGCATCCTGCGCGGTCGCGGCCGAGACGCGCTTGCCCCCGCCTTCGCCGCGCCTGAGCGTCCATGGCCCCAGGGCGATGCGCGCCGCGGGCGCCCATGTCGCCTCCATCGCCGCCAGCAGCGCCCCGGGCGCGGGCGCCGCGGTCATCCGCGCGCCCTCAGCAGCCGCGCCTTCTCGCGCGCCCAGTCGCGGCGACGCTCGGTCTCGCGCTTGTCGGCCTTCTTCTTGCCGCGGGCGATGCCCAGCAGCAGCTTGGCGATGCCCTTCTCGTTGAAATACAGCCTGAGCGGCACCAGCGTCATCCCCTCGCGCCCGATGCCCTGCCACAGCTTGGCCAGCTCGCGCCGATGCACCAGCAGCTTGCGCCGGCGGCGTTCCTCATGGCCGAAATGGCGCGCCTGCGGCAGGGCGGGGATATGGGCGTTGACCAGCCACAGCTCGCCTCCCTCCACGGTGGCATAGCTCTCGGCGATGTTGGCGCGGCCCTGGCGCAGCGACTTCACCTCGGAACCCAGCAGCACGATGCCGCACTCGATCTCGCCCTCGATGAAATAGTCATGGCGCGCGCGGCGGTTCTCGGCGACGGTCCTTACATTCGGATGCGGCGCGGCCTTCTTCATGGTGACCCGACTAGCCGGGTTCGCCGGGCTTGTCCATCAGGGGACTTGACGCCTGCCGCAGGGTGCCGAGGATGGCGGCATGGTGATGCAGATTGCCCTGGGCAGCGCCCTGATCGTGGCGAGCTTCGTTCTGGCGGCGCTGTCCTGGCTGGCACTGGAACTCACGCTCGCGCGGCTTCAGGGCTGGGTGGGCCGCCCGCCATGGGGGCCGCGCCTGATGGCGGTGCTGGGGCTGGGGCTGGGCATCACGCTGGCGATGATCACCGCCACGGTGTGGATGTGGGCGCTGACCTTCTGGGCGGTCGAGGGTTTCCTGATGCTGGAGACGGCGGTCTATTTCTCGCTGGTGGCGGTGACGACGCTGGGCTTCGGCGACATCCTGCTGCCGGCGCAGTGGCGGCTTCTGAGGGGAATGGCGGCGGCCAACGGCATGCTCCTGTTCGGGATGATGACGGCGATGCTGGTCGAGACGCTGCGGGTCACCCGCCTGCATCAGCGCCATCTGCGCCCGCCGGTGGCCGGCTGAACCGCCGCGGCGCCGGCGCGGCCAGGGCATAGAGCCCCGCCCCCACCACGACGGCGCTGCCAAGCAGGGTGGCCGCGTCGGGGGTCTCGCCGAACACCGCGACCCCCAGGAGCATCGCGAAGACCAGCCGCGCATAGCGGAAGGGCGCGACGGCGGACACCTCGCCCATGCGCATCGCGACGGTGATCGCCCAGTAGCCCGCGCCACCCACCAGCGCCGCCGCCCCGATGCGCGCCAGCGCCCCGGGTGCCGGCGGGGCGGGCGCCTCGCCCAGCGCCATGATCAACGCCCCCGCCGGGATGATCGCGGCAAAGCCGTATGCGGCCAGGGTGAAGCTGCCGATCTGGCGCGGCGCCGCGCGGGTGGCCAGATCGCGCCCGGCAAAGCCCAGCATGCCCAGCACCGCAAGCAGCGCGGCCGGGGTGAAGCCCTCCAGCCCCGGGCGCAGGATCACCAGCACCCCGGCCAGGCCCGCCAGCACCGCCAGCCAGCGCCGCCAGCCCACCCGTTCGCCGAACACCAGCGCCGCCCCGGCCACCACGACCAGCGGGGCGGCCTGCAGGATGGCCGAGGCCAGCGACAGCGGGGTCAGCGCGATGGCGAAGGTGTGGAAGACGCGCGCGCCCGTCTCGAACCCGGCCCGGGCGATGATCGCGCCCGAGCGCGCGGCCCGGGGCATCAGCGCCTGCCCCCGTGCCGCGGCCAGAAGCGCGAAGCCGATCGTCCCGACCGCGCCGAAGATCATCAGCACCTGACCCACCGGCATCTGCCGGGTCGCGGCCTTCAGCAGCGCGTCCTCGACGGCAAAGCAGGCCATCGCGGCCGACATCAGGGCCGCGGCGGCCAGATTCTCGCGGCGCGCCCCGGCGGTCAGTTCAGGATCCCGGCATGGACCATCGCCGCACGGATGCGCGCGCGGGTCTCGGGCAGCGGGCCGGTCAGCGGCAGGCGCACCTCCTCGGTGCACAGGCCCAGCAGGGCAAGGCCGGCCTTGGCGCCGACCACGCCGGGTTCGATGAACACCGCCTCGTGCAGCGGCATCAGCCGGTCCTGGTATTCCAGCGCGCGGGCGAAATCGCCCGCCAGCGTCGCCTCCTGGAACTCGGCGCACAGGCGCGGGGCGATGTTGGCGGTGACGCTGATGCAGCCCACCCCGCCATGGGCGTTGAAACCCAGCGCGGTGGCGTCCTCGCCCGACAGCTGGAGGAAGTCCCGCCCGCAGGCGGCGCGCTGCTTGCTGACCCGGGCGATGTCGCCAGTGGCGTCCTTAACCCCGATGATCCGAGGCAGGCGGGCCAGCTCGGCCATGGTCGCCGGGGTCATGTCGATGACCGAGCGGCCGGGGATGTTGTAGATGATGATCGGCAGCTCGCAGCAGTCATGCAGCGCGCGGTAATGTTCCAGAAGCCCGCGCTGGGTGGGCTTGTTGTAATAGGGCGTGACCACCAGCGCCGCATCCGCGCCCACCTCGGCGGCAAAGCGCATCAGCCCGATCGATTCCTCGGTGGCGTTCGATCCCGCCCCGGCGATCACCGGGATGCGGCCCGCGGCCTGTTCGACCACGGTGCGGATGACCGCGCGATGCTCGTCATGGCTCAGCGTCGGGCTCTCTCCGGTGGTCCCCACCGCCACCAGCCCGTGGCTTCCCTCGGCAACATGCCAGTCCACCAGCCTGCGCAGGGTCTCGAAGTCAACCTCGCCATCGCGGAACGGCGTCACCAGCGCCGGAATCGACCCCTTGAACATCCCCTGTGCCCCCAAGCCTGCGCGTGCGTCATCGCGGCGCGACCCTAGCCGCGAACGCCCGCGGCCGCAAGCGCGCGCCCGCCGCCCGGCGCGGGGCCTGACGCGGGGCCCGGCCGCTGCTAGAATGGCGGTTCAACGAACCGGGGCAGGATGGGCGGCATGGGCATCAGGGGCAGGTTGCGCCGGGGTCTTGGCGGGGTTTTCGGGGTCGCGGCGCTGGCGGTAACGGGGCTGGCCGGGTTGCCGGCCGATGCGCGCGGGCCCGCCGAGGGGCGGATCCTTGCCGCCGCGCTGGAGGCGGCGGCCGGCGGCGACTGGGCGCGGGCCGGGGCGCTCGCCGCCACCACGGGCGACCGGGTCGCGGGCGACATCCTTCTGTGGCTGCGGCTGGCGCGCGGCGAGGGCAGCTGGCCCGAATACGGGGCCTTCCTGGCCGCGCATCCCGACTGGCCGAATCTCGACCGCCTGCGCGCCGAGGCCGAGCGGGCGATGCCCGCCCGGCTCGCCCCCGCCGAGGTCCTCCGCTTCTTCGCCGCCGATCCGCCGCTCAGCTGGAGGGGCGCGCTGGCGCTGGCCGCGGCCCAGCGCGCCACCGGGCGCGGGGCCGAGGCCGAGGCGACGCTGCGCGCGGCATGGACCACCCTGCCGCTGGGCGCCGAGGGGCTGGCCGAATTCGCCCGCGCCGCCCCGCAGCTGTTGCGCAAGCAGGCGCTGGCGCGGGCCGATGCCATGCTGTGGGCGGGCATGACCGAGGAGGCGGCCGCGCTGCTGCCCCATCTGCCGCCCGGCCCGGCGGCGCTGGTGCGCGCGCGCATCGCGCTGCAGCGGCGCGAACGCGGGGTGGACGCGCTGATCGCCGCTGTTCCGCCCGCGCTGGCCGATGATCCGGGCCTGGCGCGGGACCGCTTCGAATGGCGCATGCGCCACGGGCGCGAGGATGACGCGGCGCGGCTGCTGCTGGAGCGGTCCGATTCGGCCGCACGGCTGGGCCGGCCCGAGGCCTGGGCGGCGCGCCGGCTGCAGCTCGCCCACCGCGCGATGCGGGCGGGCGATGCCCGCACCGCCTATGCCCTGGCCGCCCGCCACCAGATGGGCGCGGGCGAGGATTTCGAGCAGCTGGAGTGGTTCGCGGGCTGGGTCGCGCTGCGCCGGCTGGGCGATCCCCGCCGCGCGCTGGTACATTTCCGCCGCTTCGATGCCGCCGTGCGCACCCCGATCAGCCGCGGGCGCGCGGGCTACTGGCTGGGCCGCAGCTGGGAGGCGCTGGGCGACCGGGCGCGGGCGCTGGATGCCTACCGCGCCGCCGCCGCCTGGCAGACCAGCTTCTACGGCCAGCTCGCCGCCCAGCGCGCGGGCCTGCCCCCCGACCCCGCCCTGGCCGGCAGCACCCAGGCGGTGGACTGGCGGCGGGCGCGCTTCATGCAGCGCCCGGCCGGGCAGGCGGCGCTGCTGTTCCACCACGCCGGCGAGGCCGGGCGGGTCTGGCAGTTCCTCGTCCATCTGGCGCGTCGCGAGACCGACGGCGCCGAGCTGGCCGCCATGGCGCAGATGGCGCTGGAGCTGGGGCGCACCCATGTCGCGGTGCGCATCGCCAAGATCGCCGCGGGGCGCGGCATGCTGCTGATGCCGGCCTATTACCCGCTGACCGACCTGGCCGGCCATGCCGGCGGGCTGCCGCCCGAGCTGGTGCTCTCGATCGCCCGGCAGGAAAGCGAGTTCAACCCCGAGGCGATCAGCCCGGCCGGCGCGCGCGGCCTGATGCAGCTGATGCCGGCCACCGCGCGGAGAATGGCCCGGGCGCTGGGGGTGGAGTATGCGCCCGAGCGGCTGACCTCGGACTGGCTCTACAATGCCACGCTGGGGCGCGGCTATCTGGCCGAACAGCTGGCCGATTTCGGCTCGGTTCCGCTGATGGCCGCCGCCTACAATGCCGGGCCGAACCGCGTGCGCCATTGGCTTGCCACCCTGGGCGCACCGGGCCGCGATGCCGATGCGGTCATCGACTGGATCGAATCGATCCCCTTCCCCGAGACACGCAACTATGTGATGCGGGTGATGGAGGGGCTGCATGTCTACCGCGCCCGGCTGACCGGCCGGGCGCAGCCGCTGCGGCTTCTGGCCGATCTGGGCGTGCGGGGCTGAGGCGCCCCTAGCCCGCCAGCGCGCGCTCCATCGCCGCCCCCGCCCGCAGGAGGCGCCGGTCCCACCCGCCCGGCGCCATCGCCATCAGCCCCGCGGCGGGGTGACCCGTCGGCAGGGTCAGCGCCGTGGCCCCGAGCAGGTTGCCGAGCCGGGTGTTGCGCAGCGCCATCATGTTGCGTTCGGCGAACAGCGCATGGTCGTCCAGCACCGCCTGCGCCCGGGGCGGCATGATCGCCACGCTGGGCAGCAGCGCCGCGTCATGCCCGGCCATCGCCTGCGCCCAGGACCGGCGCAGCCCCTGCATCCGCTTCTCGGCCCGCAGCCATGCGGCGGCATCCGCACCCCGCCCCGCCTCGAAGCGCGCCCGGATCGGCGGGAACATCAGCCCGGGCGCGGCGGCGATCGTCTCGCCCCATTCCGCCCAGGCCTCGGCGGTGAACAGCTCCGGCGGCAGCGCCATCGCGGCCCCGACCTCGGCCGGCCGGACCCGCGCGATCCGCGCCCCCGCCCGGGCCAGCCGCGCCAGCGCATCCGCGAAGGCGGCCAGCGGCCCGGCCTCGCAGCCCTCCAGCATCTCCTCCAGAACCACCAGGCTCAGCCCCGCCACCCGCGCAGCGGCCAGGTCGGGCGCCCTGCCCCCGCCCATCGCCGCGACCAGCTCCGCCGCGTCCTCGACACTGCGCGCCAGCGGCCCCACCGTGTCGAATCGCGGGCACAGCGGCACCACCCCCCGCAGCGGCAGCGCCCCGTGGGTGGGCTTGAAGCCGACCAGATCGTTCCAGGCCGCCGGCACCCGGATCGAGCCGCCGGTGTCCGAGCCGATCGCCGCCGCGGCCAGCCCGTGGGCGACCGAGGCCGCCGCCCCCGAGGAGGACCCGCCGGCCAGCGCCTCGGGGTCATGCCGCCCCGGCGGCGTCGCCGTTACCGGATTGAGCCCGAGGCCCGAGAAGGCGAGCTCGGTCATGTGGGTCTTGCCCAGGCAGACCAGCCCCGCCCGCGTCGCCTCGGCCAGCACCGTGGCATCTTCGGCCGGAACCCGGCCCTTCAGCAGCCGCGTGCCCGCCTCGGTGGCGGTCCCGGCCGAATCGAACAGGTCCTTCCAGGACACCGGCACCCCGTCGAGCGGCCCGCGCCTGAGCCCCCGCCGCGCCCGGCCCGCCGCGGCCTCAGCCTCGGCGCGCGCCCGCGCCGCGGTCACCGCGCTGTAGATCCGTCCGGAATCGGGATGGGCCGCGATCGCCGCCAGGAAGGCATCGGTGAGCGCACGCGGGTCGATCCGCCCCGCCTCGATGCCCCGTCCCAGCGCCGCGGCCGGCATGGTCAGCCAGTCGGTCATGCCCCCTCCCCTGCTGCCGCGGCAGAGGCTAGCGCCGGCCGTGGCGGGCGGCAAGCGCCGGGATGGCGCGGGGCGCATAAACACGCTATATCCGGTAGCATGAACGCGCCAGACCCCCATATCCGCCATGTGCGCGCCGCCGGGCGCGCCCCGATCCGGCAGCTGAGCGAGGCCACCGCCAACCGCATTGCCGCCGGCGAGGTGATCGAACGCCCCGCCGCCGCGGTGAAGGAGCTGGTGGAGAACGCCCTCGATGCCGGCGCGCGGCGGATCGAGGTGACCGTCGCGGCCGGCGGGCGCACCCTAATCCGCGTGGTCGATGACGGCATCGGCATCCCCGCCGCGGAACTGCCGCTGGCGGTGGCGCGCCACGCCACCTCGAAACTGCCCCGGGACGATCTGGGCGACATCCGCAGCTTCGGCTTCCGGGGCGAGGCGCTGCCCTCGATGGGTGCGGTGGCGCGGCTGGCCATCACCAGCCGTGCGGCGGGCGCGCCGGAGGCCGCGGCCATCGAGGTGGTGGCCGGCCGCGTCGGCCCGGTGCGGCCCGCCGCGCTGGCCCGCGGCACCCGGGTCGAGCTGACCGATCTGTTCTTCGCCACCCCGGCGCGGCTGAAGTTCCTGCGCAGCGACCGCACCGAGCTGCAGGCCATCGCCGCCGTCGTCCGCCGGCTGGCGCTGGCCGAGCCCGAGGTCGGCTTCCGGCTGTCCGAGGAATCCGCCGATGGCGGCCTGCGCACGCTGTTTCGCGCCGATCCCGATCCCGCCGATCCGCTGGCCGCGCGCATCCGCGCGGTCCTGGGGCGGGAATTCCTCGACAACGCCATCGCCATCGAGGCGATGCGCGACGGGCTGACGCTGACCGGCCTTGCCGGTCTGCCCACCTATTCGCGCGGCTCGGCCGGGCAGCAGTTCCTCTTCGTCAACGGCCGGCCCGTGCAGGACCGGCTGATCGCCGGGGCGCTGCGCGCGGCCTATGCCGACCTGATGCCGCGCGACCGCTATCCCGCCGCGGTGCTGTTCCTGGGCTGTCCGGCATCCGAGGTGGACGTCAACGTGCACCCGGCCAAGATCGAGGTGCGCTTCCGCGACCCCGGCCGGGTGCGCGGGCTGATCCTGGGCGGGCTGACCCAGGCGCTGGCCGCGGCCGGACATCGCACCGCGCCGGCGGTCTCGGCCGCGGCGCTGGGCGCGTTCAGGCCGGGTTCGGGCGGCGCCGCGCCGCAGCGCCCCGCGGCCGCAAGCCTCGAACGCCTGTGGCAGGCCCAGGCCCCCCTGCCCCAGCCCGGCTTCGCCGATGCACCCGCAGCGCCCGCGGGCCTGTCCGGGCCCGACGCCGCGCCGCAGGCCGAGGCCGAGCCGCAGGCCGAGCCCCCGCTCGGCCATGCCCGCGCCCAGATCCACGAGACCTGGATCCTCGCCCAGACCCGCGACGGCATCGTGCTGGTCGATCAGCATGCCGCCCATGAGCGTCTGGTCTACGAGGCGATGAAGGCGGCGGCGGCGGCGCGCGGGGTTCCGGCCCAGGCGCTGCTGGTCCCGCGCATCGTCGAGATGCCCGGCGGCGCCGCGGCCCGGATCGTGGAACAGGCCGGCGCGCTGGCGCGGCTCGGGCTCGAGGTCGAGCCCTTCGGCGGCGACGCGGTATGCGTGCGCGCCACCCCCGCCCCGCTGGGGACATGCGATGTCGATGCGCTGCTGGCCGACATCGCCGATGCGCTGGAGGAGGGCGCCGGCGACGCGCTGGGCGCGCGGCTCGATGCCGTCCTGTCGCGCATGGCCTGCCACGGTTCGGTGCGCGCCGGGCGGCGGCTGAGCCTGGAGGAAATGAACGCGCTGTTGCGGGCGATGGAGGCCACGCCCTTCTCGGGCCAGTGCAATCACGGCCGCCCCACCTGGATCGCCCTGTCGCGCGCCGATCTGGAACGGCTGTTCGGCCGGCGCTGAACGGCCTCAGCGCAGGAACAGGCCGGCCGCTTTCAGGCGGCGGCGGATCTCGGCCTCGGGGGGCAGCGCGCCGCGGTCGAACATCGCCCGCGCCCGCGCCCCTTCGCCCTCCATCACCATGCGGCGGAAGGGTTCGTGGCGGGCGAGCAGCGCGCGCAGCCGCGGCTCGGCGACGATCTCCTCGAACAGCGCAAGCACCTGGTCGGATTCGGTGGCATAGAGGAGCGGCAGCGCGCGGTAATGCCGGGTGGCCGCGCCATCCAGCCCTGCATCGGGCACCTGCGCCGGACTGCCGCCCAGCGCGTGGATCACCAGCGGCAGCGCGATCTGGTCCAGCCAGGGATGCAGCTTCTGGCCCGCCAGCTCGGGCGGGGGATCATCGCGGATCGTGCGGGCGATGTGCAGATAGAGCTGTGCGAAACGCCGCGGACAGGGCCCCAGGATCCAGCCGGCATTGTAATAGGGCCAGCGCCGCCAGTCGCCGGCCGGAAAGCGCCGGTCCTGGGCGGTGCGGGGATCGAGACCGAACCGGCGGTAGAGCGCCCGCCAGATGGCGGCGCGGCCGGGTCCGCCGGGGCGGCGCCGCGGCCAGCTGTTGGTGCGGCGCAGCGAGGCGGCGGGCGGCGCGGGCGGCATCGGTCCGGGCCGGCCGACGATCAGCGTGTCGGTGTCAAGGAACAGGAAGGGCCGCCCCTCGGGCATGAGCGACAGCGCCTCGATCTTGTTGCCCTGGGGATAGGCGGCCCCGAAGACCCGGGCATCCAGCGGCAGGATCTGCGCCCCGCAATCCAGAAGATAGGCCCGGCCTTCCGGCGACAGCCCCGGCTCGGCCGGCCACAGCGGGCCGCGCCGCGGCTCCGCGACGTGCAGCCGCGCCCCCCAGCCGGCCCGGCACAGCGACGCGGCCAGGATCAGCGCCTCGGCCTCCAGCCGCCCGGCCTGCGCCACGACGCACAGCGAAAACCCCGCGATATCCAGCATCCCCGCCCCATTGAACCCAGCGCGATAACCCCGTATAGCAGACCGCACGGCACCCGTAGCTCAGCCGGATAGAGCGCTGCCCTCCGAAGGCAGAGGCCACAGGTTCGAATCCTGTCGGGTGCGCCACATCTCCCGCCGCCGGCGACCATCCTGCCGCCCGGACCAACCCGGACCAACCCGCCCCCCGGACCATCCCGGCGCGATACGCCCCGCTGCCCGCCCTGGCCTTCGCCGCGCCGTCCGACGCCGCGCGGATAGCGGCGGTCAGGTCAGGGGATCATCGATCAGCGGGCTCGGCCGGGCGAGGCGTTCCAGCGCGGCGCGGTCGGTGATGCGCACCCGCGCGCCGTCCACCGCGACGCCGTGGCGCCGCAGGGCGCGCAAGGTGCGCGAGAGGTTCTCGGCCGTCATCCCCAGCAGCGAGGCAAGGCGGCGCTTCTCGAAGGGCAGGGAAATCTCGGCCGCGCCGCCGGCCTCGACCTGCAGGCGCAGCAGGAGATTGGCCAGCCTCTCCTGGGCGCTGCGCAGCTTCAGGTTCTTCTGCGCCTTGACGAGGGCGCGATAGCAGCCGGCAAGCTCGGCAACGATGGCGCGGGCAAAATCGCCATCCTCGCCGAAAACGCGGCGGACATCCTGGCTGGGGATCAGCACGATGCGGCTCTTCTCCAGCGTCACCGCCGACATCAGATAGGGCGCATCGCGGATCGTCGCGGCCAGGATGAAGGTCGAGACCGGCAGCACGGTGGCCAGCGAGCTGCGCCGCCCCTCCCATGTGGCGAACAGGTCGACCGCCCCCGCGGTCAGCACATGCAGGAAATCGCTGGGCTCGCCCTCGGTGATCAGCTCCACCCCCGGGGGGAAAGCCCTGCACATAGGCCGCACGCATCAGCCGCGCGAAGCTGTCATCGGCCATGCCCGCGAAGAGATCCAGCGCGCGCAGCTCGGCGAAGGACGAATCGGTCATGGCGTGATCCTCCCGGCCCGAGCTTGGTTGATAATTGTCAAGCGACGCCATGACAATCCCGCACCTCCGGATTGATGCCGGACGCGGCGGCGAATGACCGCTGCCGCGGCGGGGGATGATCCCGGTCATGCGGGGCGCCTTTTTTCCCTTCGCGCCCGCGCTTCCTGATCCAGATCAAGTCCCGCGCCCGCGGGCCGGCCGATCCCGGTGCCGAACCGCCCGCAACGGGCTTCACGACCGGCAATGCAGGAGGCGCTGCCATGCAGAGCACAGCGAAGGCCTCGCCCGCGGACCAGAGACGCGCGCTGGTCCTGAGCACGATCGCCTTCACCGCGTGTTTCGCGGTCTGGACGATCTTTTCGATCATCGGTGTCGCCATCAAGGCCGAGCTGGGGCTGAGCGAATCCCAGTTCGGGCTGCTGGTCGCGACCCCGATCCTGACCGGATCGGTCAGCCGGCTGATCTTGGGCGTGTGGACCGAACGCTATGGCGGCCGGCTGGTGTTCACCGCCCAGATGCTCCTGACCGCGATCGCCACCTGGGTGCTGACCTTCGCCGACAGCTATCCGATGTATCTGCTGGCGGCGCTGGGCATCGGGCTGGCGGGCGGATCCTTCATCATCGGGGTGGCCTATGTCAGCCGCTGGTACGGGCCCGAACAGCAGGGATCGGCGCTGGGCATCTTCGGCGCGGGCAATGTCGGCGCCGCGGTGACCAAGTTCGTCGCCCCCTTCGTGATGGTCGCCTGGGGCTGGCAGGGCGTCGCCCATGTCTGGGCGGCGGGGCTGGCGATCATGGCGGTGATCTTCTTCCTGTTCGCCAAGGATGATCCCCAGCTTGTCGAGCGCCGCCGCCGGGGGATCCGCGCGCCCAGCCTGGCCGAACAGTTCGCGCCGCTGCGGAAGCTGCAGGTGTGGCGCTTCTCGCTCTACTACTTCTTCGTCTTCGGCGCCTTCGTGGCGCTGGCGCTGTGGATGCCGCACTATCTGATCGAGGTCTACGGCGTGGATGTCGAGATGGCCGGCATGGCCGCCGCCTCGTTCAGCCTGTCGGCCAGCCTGTTCCGCGCCTATGGCGGCTATCTCTCCGACCGCTTCGGCGCACGGCAGGTGATGTACTGGACCTTCGGCTTCAGCCTGCTGTTCCTGTTCATGCTGTCCTATCCGCCCACGCAATACGTGATCGAGGGCAAGGACGGCCCGATCGCCTTCTCGACCCGGATGGGCTTCTGGCCCTTCATCGCGGTGCTGTTCGCGCTGGGCTTCTTCATGAGCCTGGGCAAGGCGGCGGTCTACAAGCACATCCCGGTCTACTACCCGAACCATGTCGGCGCCGTGGGCGGGCTTGTGGGCATGATCGGCGGGCTTGGCGGCTTCGTGCTGCCGATCATGTTCGGCGCGGCGCTGGACCTGACCGGCGTCTACACCTCGTGCTTCTGGATCCTGTTCGCGCTGGTGGGCGTGGCGCTCACCTGGATGCATCTGTCGATCCGGGCGATGGAGCGCGCCGCCCATGGCGAGGCGCTGGACCGGCTGCCCGAACTGCCCGAGATGCAGGAGATCCACCATCCCGAGCGCACCCGGATGCCCCGGGTGCTGACGGACTGGCGGCCCGAGGATCCCGAGTTCTGGCGCAGCACCGGGCGCGCGATCGCCCGGCGCAACCTGTGGATCTCGATCCCGGCGCTGCTGCTGGCCTTCGCGGTGTGGATGGTCTGGTCGATGGTGGTCGCCAAGCTGCCGGCGATCGGTTTCGACTTCACCACCAGCCAGCTGTTCTGGCTGGCGGCGCTGCCGGGGCTGTCGGGGGCCACGCTGCGGATCTTCTACAGCTTCATGGTGCCGATCTTCGGCGGCCGGCTGTGGACCACGCTGTCCACCGCCTCGCTGCTGCTGCCGGCGCTGGGCATCGGCTATGCGGTGCAGAACCCCGGAACGCCCTATCTGATCTTCCTGGTCCTGGCACTGCTGTGCGGGCTGGGGGGCGGCAACTTCGCCTCCTCGATGGCCAACATCGCCTTCTTCTTCCCCCGGGCCGAGAAGGGCAACGCGCTGGCGCTGAATGCCGGCCTGGGCAATCTGGGCGTCAGCGTGATGCAGTTCCTGGTGCCGATCGTGATCACCACCAGCGTCTTCGGCGCCATGGCCGGCGAGCCGCAGGTGCTCTCGGACGGCACGCGGCTGTGGCTGCAGAACGCGGGCTTCATCTGGGTGCCGTTCATCATCGCCGCCACCATCGCGGCCTGGGTGGGGATGAACGACATCGCCGATGCGCGCGCCAGCTTCCGTGAACAGGCGGTGATCTTCTCGCGGCTGCACAACTGGATCATGTGCATCCTGTATACCGGGACCTTCGGCAGCTTCATCGGCTATTCGGCCGGCTTCCCGCTGCTGACCAGGATCGCCTTCCCCGAAATCGACGCGCTGCAGTTCGTCTTCCTCGGGCCGCTGGTCGGCGCGCTGTCGCGGGCCGGCACCGGCTGGGTCTCGGACCGCTGGGGCGGCGGGCGCGTCACCTTCTGAACGTTCCTGGCCATGATCGCGGCAACCTTCGGGGTCATCGCCTCGCTGGGCGCGGGCAGCTTCGCGGGCTTCTTCGCCTGCTTCATGGCGCTGTTCTTCCTGACCGGGGTCGGCAATGCCTCCACCTTCCAGATGATCCCGGCGATCATGGCGCGCGAGATCCCGCGGCTGATGCCCGATCTGGATGCGGATGCCCGCCGCCGGCAGGCCGAGCGAGAGAGCGCGGCGATCATCGCCTTCACCAGCGCGATCGCGGCCTATGGCGCCTTCTTCATCCCCCGCGCCTACGGGATGTCGATCTCGCTCACCGGCGCGCCGGTCGGGGCGCTGTGGGTGTTCCTGGGCTTCTACGTCCTGTGTCTCGCGCTGACATGGGGCTTCTACACCCGCCCGGGCGGCCTGCTGCACGGGATCGAGAGCGCCCGGCGCGCCGCCGCCCAGCCCGCCTGAGGATGGCCAAGGCCCCGGGCGGCCCGCCCGCCCGGGATCCAACCCCGAGAGGACATGACGATGAGCCAGCTGCTCGACCGACTGAACTTCCTGCAGCCCAGGAGGATGGAGACCTATGCCGATGGCCTGGGCGAGGTGACCCGAGAGCCCCGCGACTGGGAGGAGACCTACCGCAACCGCTGGCGCCACGACAAGATCGTCCGCTCGACCCACGGGGTCAACTGCACCGGATCGTGCAGCTGGAAGATCTATGTCAAGTCGGGGATCGTGACCTGGGAAACCCAGTACACCGACTATCCCCGCACCCGGCCCGGCCTGCCCAACCATGAACCGCGCGGCTGTGCGCGCGGCGCCAGCTACAGCTGGTATCTGTATTCCGCCAACCGGGTGAAGACGCCGCTGGTGCGCGGCCGGCTGATGCGCCTGTGGCGGCGGATGCGCGAAACCAGGCAGCCCGTCGAGGCGTGGGAAGCCATCCAGCGCGACCCGATCCTGCGCGCCGAATATGTCAAGGCCCGCGGCAAGGGCGGCTTCGTGCGCGCAAGCTGGGACGAGGCGACCGAGATGATCGCCGCGGCCAATGCCTGGACGATCCGCACCTATGGCCCGGACCGCATCTTCGGCTTCTCGCCGATCCCGGCGATGTCGATGGTCTCCTATGCCGCCGGATCGCGCTATCTGTCGCTGCTGGGCGGCGTGTGCATGTCGTTCTACGACTGGTATTGCGACCTGCCGCCATCGTCGCCCATGACCTGGGGCGAGCAGACCGACGTGCCCGAGTCCGCCGACTGGTACAATGCGGGCTACCTGCTGCTGTGGGGCTCGAACGTGCCGCAGACCCGCACACCGGATGCCCATTTCTACACCGAGGCGCGCTATCGCGGGGCGAAGTCGGCGGTGATCTGCCCCGACTATTCCGAGGCCGCCAAGTTCGGCGATGTCTGGCTGAACGTGAAGCAGGGCACGGATGCGGCGCTCGCCATCGCCTTCGGCCATGTGATCCTGCGCGAATTCCACCTGGACCGGCAGGTGGAGTATTTCGAGGACTACTGCCGGCGCTATTCCGACTTCCCGATGCTGGTGAAGCTGGAAGAACGCGACGGCCGGCTGGTGCCGGGCCGATTCCTGCGCGCCGCCGAGATCGAGGGCGCCCTGGGCGAGACCAACAACCCCGAATGGAAGACGGTCGCGATCGACGAGAATTCGGGCGAACTGGTCGCGCCCAACGGCACGATCGGCCACCGCTGGGGCGAGAAGGGCCGCTGGAACCTCGAGGAGAAGGCCGGCGGGCGCGACGTGCGGCTGAAGCTGACGCTGATCCTCGACGAGGATCATGACGACATCGCCGGTGTCGACTTCCCCTATTTCGGCGCCGATGCGACCGCGGCGTTCGACAGCGGCGACCGGCGGCCGAACGTGCTGACCCGCAACGTTCCCGTCAGGCGCGTCAAGACCACCGAAGGCGAGGTCGCGGTGGCCACCGTCTTCGACCTTCTGTGCGCCAATTACGGGCTGGACCGGGGCCTTGGCGGCGATTGGGTCGCCAGGGATTACGCCGAAGACATCCCCGGCACCCCCGCCTGGGCCGAGAAGATCACCGGCGTGTCGCGCGACAAGATCATCCATGTGGCGCGCGAATTCGCCCGCAACGCCGAAAAGACCCAGGGCAAGTCGATGGTCATCATCGGCGCGGCGATGAACCACTGGTACCACATGGACATGAACTATCGCGGTGTGATCAACATGCTGATCATGTGCGGCTGCGTCGGCCAGTCGGGCGGCGGCTGGGCGCATTACGTGGGCCAGGAGAAGCTGCGCCCCCAGACCGGCTGGGCGCCGATCGCCTTCGCGCTGGACTGGGGCCGGCCGCCGCGGCAGATGAACTCCACCAGCGCCTGGTATGCCCACACCGGCCAGTGGCGCTACGAGACGGTGACGGCCGGCGAGATCCTCTCGCCCACCGCGCCCGAAGGCGACTGGGAGGAGCTGAGCCTGATCGACTACAACATCCGCGCCGAGCGGATGGGCTGGCTGCCGTCGGCCCCGCAGCTTCGCACCAACCCGCTGGAGGTCGCCAAGGCCGCCAAGGCGGCGGGCAAGGAAGTGGCCGCCTACGTCGCCGAGAAGCTGAAATCGGGCGAGCTGGAGATGTCCTGCGAGGACCCCGACGCCCCCGAGAACTGGCCGCGCAACCTGTTCGTGTGGCGCTCGAACCTCTTGGGCTCCAGCGGCAAGGGCCACGAATATTTCCTGCGCCACCTCTTGGGCACCGACAATGGCGTGCTGGGCGAGGAAACCGGCCGCCGCCCCAGGGAGGCGCGCTGGCATGACGAGGCGCCGCGGGGCAAGCTGGACCTCCTGGTCTGCATCGACTTCCGCATGTCCACCACCGCGGTCTATGCCGATGTCGTCCTGCCGACCGCCTCGTGGTACGAGAAGAACGACCTCAACACCTCCGACATGCACCCCTTCATCCACCCGCTGCAGGCGGCGGTGGACCCGGCCTATGAAAGCCGCTCGGACTGGGGGATCTTCAAGTCGATCGCGGTGCAGTTCCAGAAGGTCGCGCCCGAGGTCCTGGGCCGCGAGACCGACGTGGTGGCCGTGCCGATCCTGCACGACACGCCGGGCGAGATCGCCCAGACCGAGGTGCGCGACTGGAAGCGTGGCGAATGCGACCTGATCCCCGGCAGGACCGCGCCCAACTTCGTCGCGGTCGAGCGCGACTATACCGCCATCGCCGACCGCTTCATGGCGCTGGGCCCGCTGATGGAGAAGCTCGGCAACGGCGGCAAGGGCATCGCCTGGAACACCGGGCACGAGGTCGAGGCGCTGCGCGCGCTGAACGGCGCGCACGCGGACGGCGCGGCCAGGGGCGCGGCGAGGATCGTCACCGACATCGACGCGTGCGAGGCCATCATGATGCTCGCCCCCGAGACCAATGGCGAGGTGGCGGTCAAGGCCTGGGCGGCGCTGTCCGAGGTGACCGGGCGCGACCACACCCATCTGGCCCGGCCCAAGGAGGACGAGAAGATCCGCTTTGCCGACATCGCCGCCCAGCCGCGCAAGATCATCACCTCGCCCACCTGGTCGGGGATCGAGAGCGAGAAGGTCTGCTACAATGCCGGCTGGACCAATGTGCACGAGCTGATCCCCTGGCGCACGCTGACCGGGCGCCAGCAGACCTATCAGGATCACCTGTGGATGCGCGCCTTCGGGGAAGGCTTCGTCACCTGGCGCCCGCCGGTCGACCTGAAGACCGTCACCGGCAAGCTGATCGAGCAGGGCGACGGGCTGGTGCTGAACTTCATCACCCCGCACCAGAAATGGGGCATCCATTCGACCTATACCGACAACCTCCTGATGCTTACGCTGAACCGCGGCGGGCCGGTGATCTGGATCTCCGAGAATGACGCGAAAAAGGCCGGCATCCGGGACAACGACTGGGTCGAGCTGTTCAACGCCAATGGCGCGCTGACCGCCCGCGCGGTGGTGTCGCAGCGGATCAAGGACGGCACCACCTTCATGTATCACGCCCAGGAGAAGATCGTGAACACGCCGGGATCCGAGATCACCGGCAGGCGCGGCGGCATCCACAACTCGGTGACCCGCACGGTGCCGAAACCCACCCACATGATTGGCGGCTACGCCCAGCAGTCCTGGGGCTTCAACTATTACGGCACGGTCGGCGCCAACCGCGACGAGTTCGTGATCGTGCGCAGGATGCGCAAGGTCGACTGGCTCGACCGGCCCGCCACCACCAAGGAGGCAGCTCAATGAAGGTGCGCGCGCAAATCGGCATGGTGCTGAACCTGGACAAGTGCATCGGGTGCCACACCTGCTCGGTCACCTGCAAGAATGTCTGGACCAGCCGCGACGGGGTCGAATACGCCTGGTTCAACAATGTCGAGACCAAGCCCGGGCTGGGCTATCCCACCGACTGGGAGAACCAGGACCGCTGGAAGGGCGGCTGGGTGCGCACCCGCTCGGGCAGGCTTCAGCCGCGGCAGGGGGCGAAATGGCGGATCCTGGCGAACATTTTCGCCAACCCGCATCTGCCCGAGATCGACGACTATTACGAGCCGTTCGATTTCGACTACGACCATCTGAAATCCGCCCCCGAGATGGAGCATTTCCCCACCGCGCGGCCGCGTTCGAAGATCAGCGGCGAGCGGATCGAGAAGATCGCCAAGGGCCCGAACTGGGAGGAGATCCTGGGCGGCGAGTTCGAGAAGCGCGGCCAGGACTACAACTTCGCGGGCATCCAGAAGCAGATCTACGGCGAATACGAAAACACCTTCATGATGTATCTGCCGCGGCTGTGCGAGCACTGCCTGAATCCGGCCTGCGCCGCCTCCTGCCCCTCGGGCGCGATCTACAAGCGCGAGGAGGACGGCATCGTCCTGATCGATCAGGAGAAATGCCGCGGCTGGCGGATGTGCGTCTCGGGCTGCCCCTACAAGAAGGTCTATTACAACTGGTCCACCGGCAAGTCCGAGAAATGCACCCTGTGCTATCCGCGCATCGAGTCGGGCAATCCCACCGTCTGCTCGGAAACCTGCGTCGGGCGCATCCGCTACATCGGCGTGATGCTCTATGACGCCGATGCCATCGCCCGCGCCGCCGCGGTCGAGAACGAACGCGACCTCTACGACGCCCAGCTTGGCGTGTTCCTCGATCCGCGCGATCCGGCCGTGATCGCCGCCGCGCGCGCCGAGGGCATCCCCGAGGACTGGATCCGCGCGGCGCAGGACAGCCCGATCTGGAAGATGGCAATGGAATGGAAGGTCGCCTTCCCCCTGCACCCCGAATACCGCACCCTGCCGATGGTGTGGTATGTGCCGCCCCTGTCGCCGATCCAGAACGCGGCCGAGGCCGGCGCGATCGGCAGCGACGGCGCCATGCCGGACGTGCGCTCCTTGCGCATCCCGCTGCGCTATCTGGCCAACATGCTGACCGCGGGCGACGAGGCGCCGATCGCGCAGGCGCTGGAGCGGATGCTGGCGATGCGCGCCTATATGCGGGCGCTGACCATCGACGGGGTGCGCGACGAGGCGCTGGCCGCCCGGGTCGGGCTGTCGGGACAGGTGATCGAGGAGATGTACCGGATCATGGCGCTGGCCGATTACGAGGACCGCTTCGTGATCCCCACCACCCATCGCGAACAGGTCGAGGATGCCTATGACCTGCGCGGCGGCTGCAGCTTCACCGACACCAATGGCTGTTCGACCGGCAGCACGCGGGCCTCGCTGTTCGGCGGCGCGAAACGGCCGCTGAGAATGCCCGAGGAGGTGACGCGATGAACGCCCCGACCCTTCAGGACAGGACGCTCAAGGCGTTCTCGGTGCTGCTCGGCTATCCCACGGCCGAGCTGCAGGCGGCGATGCCCGAGATCGGCGGCGTGCTGGCCGCCGAGCCGCGGCTGACCGCGGCCCAGCGGCGGGCGCTGCGGGCGCTGACGGACAGGCTTGCCGGGGCCGATCTCTATGCGCTGCAGGAGGAATACGTCGCGCTGTTCGACCGGTCGCGATCGCTGTCGCTGAACCTGTTCGAGCATGTGCATGGCGAAAGCCGCGACCGCGGCGGCGCGATGGTGGACCTGCTGGAAACCTATCGCGCGGGCGGGTTCGAGCCGGTCACGACCGAACTGCCCGACCACCTGCCGGTGCTGCTGGAGTTCCTCGCCACCCAGCCCGCCGCGACCGCGCGCGAGATCCTGGCCGATGCCGCGCATATCCTGCAGGCGCTGGCCGAGCGGCTGGCGCGGCGGGAAAGCCCCTATGCGGCGGTCTTCGCCGCGCTGGTCCGGCTGGCCGGTGCGACCCCGGATGCGGCCGCGCTGGCGGACCTGCTGGCCGAACCCGAGACCGACCCCGACGACCTCGCCGCGCTGGATGCGGCCTGGCAGGAAAGCGAGGTCCGCTTCGGCCCCGATCCCAATGCCGGCTGCCCGGTCACGCGCGAGCTGCTCGCGCGGATCGATCCGCCCGCGCCACCCTCCGCGCAATGACGAAAGGCCCGAGCCATGCACGAGTTCCTGTTCGGCATCTATCCCTACATCGCCCTCGCGGTGATGATCGTGGGTTCCATCGCGCGCTATGACCGCGACCCGTTCACCTGGAAGAGCTCGTCGAGCCAGCTGCTGCGCAGGCGCCAGCTGGTCGTCGGCTCGGTGCTGTTCCATGTCGGCGTGCTGGTGATCTTCTTCGGCCATCTCATCGGGCTCCTGACCCCGATCTGGGTGTTCGACGCGCTGGGCATCAGCCATGGCGCCAAGCAGGTGCTGGCGATCGTGCTGGGCGGCGTGGCCGGGGTGATGGCGCTGGCGGGGGGGGCGATGCTCCTGCACCGGCGGATGACCGACCCGCGCATCCGCGCCACCTCCAGCTTCTGGGACATTGCCATCATGTGGCTGCTGATGGCGCAGCTGGTGCTGGGGATCGGCACGATCTTCGTCTCGATCCGGCATCTGGACGGCGGCGAGATGGTGCGCTTCATGGCCTGGGCGCAGGGGATCTTCACCTTCGACAGCCATGCCGCCAGCTACATCGAGGATGCGGCGCTGGTGTTCAAGCTGCACCTGTTCCTGGGGCTGACGATCTTCCTCGTCTTTCCCTTCACGCGGCTGGTCCACATCCTGTCCGGCTTCGCCGCGCCGGTGCGCTATCTGATGCGGGCGGGCTACCAGATCATGCGAACCCGCAGGCCGGCCACGGCGCTGCGCGGCGCGGGCAGGGAGGGCTGAACCCATGGGCGCGCCGCTGTTTTCCGATCTGGTCGTGAATGGTGAGGTCGTGCCCCGCGCCGCGATCGCGGCCGAGGCGCAGAACCACCCCGCCCCGCCCGGCAAGCCGGGGCTGGCATGGCGCCGCGCGGCCGATGCGCTGGCGATCCGCACCCTGCTGCTGCAGGAGGCGCGGCGGCGCGGGCTGGTCGCCGAGCCCGCCCCGGTGGGCCCCGGCCGTTTCGAGACCGCGGAGGAGGCGCTGATCCGCGCCCTTCTGGATGCGGCGATCACCGTCGCGCCGCCGACCGAGGCCGAGATCCGCGCCGAATGGGCGCGCGACCCCGCGCGCTTTCGCGCCCCGCCGCTGTGGGAGGTGTCGCACATCCTCATCGCCTGCGATCCCGGCGATCCCGCGGCTGCCGACGCGGCCCGGCGGCGCGCCGAGGCGCTGTGCGCGGCCCTTCTGGCCGATCCGGACGGCTTCGCGCGGCTGGCCGCCGAGCAGTCCGACTGCCCCTCGCGCGCGGCGGGCGGCGCGCTGGGCCAGATCCGGCCCGGCGATACCGTTCCGGAATTCGAGGCCGCCCTGCGCGACCTTGAGCCCGGGCAGATCACGCCCCGGCCGGTGGCCACGCGCCATGGCTGGCATGTCATCCGGCTCGATGCCATGGCAGGGGGGCGCAACTGCCCTATCACATCGCGCGCGAACGCATCGCCGCGGCGATGGAAAAGGCGCGCTGGGCGCGCGCGGCGCGCGATCTGGTGCAGGCCCTGGTGCAGGGCGCGGTGATCACCGGCGCCGATCCCGGCGGCCGGCGCGCGGCCGCGGCGGGCGCCCGCTGACGGGGCCGGACCG
>RFGB01000284.1 GCA_003697125.1 Alphaproteobacteria bacterium | reverse complement strand
CTCCTCGGGTTCGCGATCGGGCAGGCGCGAATCGGGCTTCTTGCGATAGATGATGCGCAGGTCGCGATCCTCGGGCGCGGGCGGCTGGCCGGAGGGATCCTCGAATTCCTCCTCCCAGTCCTGGGCGTCGGCCTCGGATCCGGGACGGGCCGCGGGGGCGGCCGGAGCGGCGGGCGCGGCGGCCGGGGCCTTCGCGGGGGCGGCCGCCGCGGCGTCGGGCAGCTGCAGCCAGCTGTGCCCGCAGGCGCCGCACTGCACGGTGCGGCCGGTGGCGGGGATCGCGCTGTCGGGCACCTCGTATCGGGCCTGACATCCGGGACATTCGAGACGCATGGGCCGCTGGTCCTCCTCGGCTTGACGGGATGCCGCGCGCGTGGCCCAGTGATAGACTGCGGCCGCCGCCCTGCCAAGCCGCCCCTTCCGCGGCGCCGCGGGCGTGGCGATGGTTGAGCTTGGACCCGGGCTGATGCAATTGTCGCGCGGGCGGATGGCGAGCGGGGCGGGACGGCGCGGCGGATGATCGGCTTCCGGCAGACGGCATTCGGATATGACGCCGCCACACCGATTCTGAGCGGCATGGACCTGACCGTGAATCCGGGCAGCTTCCTGTTCCTGACCGGCGCCTCCGGGGCGGGCAAGACCACCTTCCTCAAGCTCTGCCAGCTGTCGCTCAGGCCGACGGCGGGGCGGATGACCCTGTTCGGGGTCGATGTCGCCTCGCTGGATCGCGCGGCGGTCACCCGGATGCGCCGGCGCATCGGGCTGGTGCATCAGGACTGCCAGTTCCTCGACCATCTTCCCATCGCCGAGAACATCGCCCTGCCGCGCATGGTGCGCGGCGATGACCCGTCGCGCTGGCAGGCGGATCTTGACGACCTGCTGGAATGGGTCGGGCTGGCCCGGCGGCGCGATGCGCTGCCGCCCGAACTGTCCAGCGGCGAGCGCCAGCGCGCGGCCCTGGCGCGGGCGGTGATCGGCTCGCCCGAGCTGATCCTGGCCGACGAGCCGACCGGCAATGTCGACTGGGCGATGGCGCGCCACATCCTGCATCTGCTGATCGAGCTGAACCGGCTGGGCAAGACGGTGCTGATCGCGACCCATGACCTGAACCTGATCCGGGCCGCGCGCGAGGAGGTCGAGGTGCGGCTGATGCGGATCGAGCGCGGCACGCTGGTGATGGGAACGGCGCTGTGAACCGCCCCCCCCGCCCGCCGGCGATCGTTCCGCCCAATCCCGCGCTGGCCGCGCTGGTGCTGCTGGCCGCGGCGGCGGCGACGCTGCTGGCCGCCTTCGCCCTGGCGGTGGGGCTGGCGGCGGGGCGGCTGGCGTGGCAATGGTCCGATGCGCTGTCGGGGGCGGCGACGCTGCGCCTGCCCGCCGCGGCCGGTGACGGCGACGCGGCGCTGGCGCGGGCGCTGGAGATCCTGCGCCAGACCCCCGGGATCCGTTCGGCGCGGCCGCTGGAGGATGCGGAGGGCCGCGCGCTGCTGCGGCCCTGGCTGGGGGATGCGCTGCCCCCCGAGTCGCTGCCGCTGCCGCGGCTGGTGGTGATCGAGCTGGAGGGCGACGGCCCCGATGCCGAAAGCCTGCGCCTGCGGCTGGCGGGCGAGATCCCCGGCGCGGTCTATGACGACCATGCGCGCTGGCGCGAGCCGTTGCGCCGCGCCGGGCTGGCGCTGATCGCGGTGGCGGGGGTGGCGGTGGCGCTCAGCCTGGCGCTGGCCGTCGCGGTGGTGGGGCTGTCGGTCACCGCATCCCTGGCCGCCCATGTCGGGGTGCTGACCACGCTCAGGCTGATCGGGGCGGATGACGCCTTCGTGACCCGCGGCTTCGTGCGGCGCTTCACCGCGCTGGCGCTGATCGGCGCCGGGCTGGGAACCGCACTGGGGGCGGGGGCGCTGGCGCTTCTGCCCGAACCCGATCCGGCGGCGGCGCCGCTGGTCCCGGCCCTGGCGCCGCGGGGGCTGGAATGGGCGGCCTTCCCGCCGCTTCCGCTGCTGGTCGCGGGCGCGGCATGGCTGGCGGCGCGACTGGCCACGCGGCGCGCGCTGATGCGGATCGACTGAGGGAGTCCGGCATGCTTGTCCTGCGCGCGCTCGTCTTCGATGCCGTCCTTTACGGGCTGATGGGGGTGATGGGCCTCGCGGTCGCGCCGGTGGCGGCGGTCTCGCGCCGGGCGGCGCGCTGGGGAATCCGGCTCTACTGCCGCATCGTGCTGGCGGCGCTGGCGGCGATCTGCGGCCTTCGGGTCGAGATCCGCGGCGAGGTCCCGCAGGGGCGCGCGCTGGTGGTGGCCAAGCATCAGAGCTTCCTCGACGTCCTGGCGCTGACCGCTACCCTGCCCGAGCCGCGCTTCGTGATGAAGGCCGAGCTTCTGCGGATGCCGGTCTTCGGCTGGTATGCGCGAAGGCTGGGCTGTATTCCCATCGTGCGCGAACGCGGCCCGATGGCGCTGCGCGGGCTTCTGGCCGAGGTCGGGGCGACGGGGATCGAGGGGCAGCTGGTGATCTATCCCGAGGGCACCCGCGTCGCGCCGGGTCAGAAGCTGCGCTACCGGCCGGGCGCGGCGGCGCTGTACGGGCGCTTCAAGCTTCGGGCGGTGCCGGTGGCGACCAATGCCGGGCTGTTCTGGCCGCGGCGCAGCCTGCGGCGCCGGCCGGGCAGGGCGGTGATCGCCTTTCTCGACCCGATCTCCCCGGGGCTGCCCGCCGAACGCTTCATGGCCGAGATCGAGACCCGCATCGAGACCGCCTGCGCCGCGCTGCTGCCCGCGGGCATGGCCGCGGGGCGCTAGGCCAGACCGCCCCCGCGGCGGGTCAGCTCCACCAGCAGGGCGGTGTAGAACACCCCGGTCGCCGCCAGCACGAAACCATGCCAGATCGCGTTCTGGAAGGGCAGGCCGTCCCACAGGTGGAACACCACCCCCGCCGAATAGAGCAGCCCCCCCGCCAGCACCAGCACGAGCGACAGCCCCGACATGCCCTGCCACATCGCCGGAAGCAGCAGCAGCGCCGCCCAGCCCAGCGCCAGATACAGCGCCACCGACAGCCGGTCATGGCTGTGCCGGGCGAACAGCTTGGTGGCCGCCCCGGCGATCGCCGCGCACCACACCCCGATCATCAGCCAGGCCGACCAGGCGCCCCCGGCCAGCACCGCGAAGGGCGTCTGGGTGCCCGCGATCTTCAGATAGATCGCCGCGTGATCGAACCGGCGCAGCAGCTGGCGCAGCCGCGGATTGCGCGACATGTGATAGGCGCCCGAGAATCCCAGCATCGCCATCGAGGTGACGGCGTAGACGCTGACCGCGGCGATGGTCGCCGCCCTGCCGTCCCGGATCGCCGCGATCGCCACCAGCACCGGCGCCGCGACCGCAGCCAGCGCGATCCCCGTCAGGTGGATCGCCATGTCGGCCAGACGCTCGGCCCGCCGAAGGGCGGGCCCATGCAGGCCGGGATGCTCTGCCTCGGTCACCTTCGGAGCACTCCACCAGTCATGCCTGACAGGTAGGAACGGCGCACCATCCCCCGCAAGATGCCGGCGGGGCGCGGGGCCGGGGGATGCTTGACCCGGTCAGAACGCCGCGCCAGTCTGCGCGCGCATCACTCGGGGGAGAGGCATGAGAGAGGTCTTCCTGTGCGGGGGCGCGCGCACGCCGATCGGCCGCTATGGCGGCGCGCTGGCGTCGGTGCGGCCCGATGATCTGGCCGCCCATGCGCTGCGCGCGGCGCTGGAGCGGGCGCCGGGGCTGGACCCCGCCGCGGTGGACGACGTGATCCTGGGCTGTGCCAATCAGGCGGGCGAGGACAACCGCAACGTCGCGCGCATGGCGGCGCTGCTGGCGGGGCTGGCCGATGCCCCCGGCGTCACCGTCAACCGGCTGTGCGGCTCGGGCCTGGATGCCGTCGCCATGGCGGCGCGCTGCATCCGGCTGGGCGAGGCGGAGGTGATCCTGGCCGGCGGGGTGGAGAGCATGAGCCGCGCCCCCTTCGTGATCCCCAAGGCGGAGACGGCCTTCTCGCGCAATGCCGAGATCCATGACACCACCATCGGCTGGCGCTTCGTCAATCCGCGCATCGCCGAGGCCTTCGGGACCGATTCGATGCCCGAGACCGCCGAGAACCTGGCCGAGGAATTCGCCATCGCCCGGGCCGATCAGGACGCCTTCGCGCTGCGCAGCCAGCAAAGGGCGCTGGCCGCCCAGGCGTCGGGGCGGCTGATGCGCGAGATCGCGCCGGTGCCGGTGCCCCGGCGCAAGGCCGACCCGGTGCTGGTGGACCGCGACGAGCACCCGCGCGAGACCTCGCTGGAGAAGCTGGCCGCCCTTCCCGCGCCCTTCCGCAAGGGCGGCAGCGTCACCGCGGGCAATGCCTCGGGGGTCAATGACGGGGCCGCGGCGGTGATCCTGGCCTCCGAGACGGCGGTGGCGCGGCACGGGCTGGTGCCGCTTGCGCGCGTCACCGGCGCGGCCGTGGCCGCGGTGCCGCCGCGCATCATGGGCATCGGTCCGGTCCCGGCAACGCGCAAGCTGCTGGACCGGCTCGGCCTCGGCATCGGCGCCGTGGACATCATCGAGCTGAACGAGGCCTTCGCCGCCCAGGCGCTGGCGGTGCTGCGCCAGCTGGGCCTGCCCGACGATGCCCCGCATGTGAACCCCAATGGCGGCGCGATCGCGCTGGGCCATCCGCTGGGCATGTCCGGCGCGCGGCTTGCGCTGACCGCGGCGATCGAGCTGGCCGATCGCGGCGCCGCCCGGGCGCTATGCACCATGTGCATCGGTGTCGGACAGGGAATCGCTGTGATGCTTGAAAAGCCGTAAATCCGCCCGCCGGATCTTCCGCCCGAGCCATGCGCGGCGTGCATTCCGGACTTAACCCGGCGACGGCTTGAGTTTGTGCGATGCACCACGATATTGCAGCGCAGCAACAACATGGCGTGACGGTCACGCGGGAGTATCCGAAATGGCACAGATCACCCTTGAGTCGTCCCATGCGGGCGAAGGCGTCCTTGCCCGCCTCACCCGGCGCATCGCCGGTCTTGTCGAGGCCTGGCATCGCTGGCGCCTCTATCGCAGGACCGTGGCGGCGCTGTCCGCGCTGACCCCGCGCGAGCTGGAGGATATCGGGCTGAGCCCGGCCGAGATCGAGCGCGCCGCGCGCGACGCCGTCTATCGCGGCTGAGCGGGCGGCGCCGGGCCAGGGCCGGCGGCGCGGCCCCTACCGCGCCAGCCGGCGCACCACCTCGTCCTGACGGCGCAGCTCCTCGACGGGATCGGCAAGCGCGGGCGCGTCCATCGCCCGGGTCCGCCAGGCCATGAGGCCGTCGATCACCGTCAGCGTCGCCGCCCACAGGAAGGGCTGGCATTCGTGGATGATCGCGTCGCGGGCAAGCGGGTCGGTCAGCCGCGCGCGCTCGGTCTGCAACAGGCGGCTGAAGCCGAGGAAGAACCCCTCGGCCAGGCGGATCAGCGCCAGCGCCTCATCGCTGCTGCCGGGAAGGCGGCGCAGCAGCAGTTCCTGCATCAGCAGGTCCATCTGTTCGCGCATCGCGCGGGCCACCGGCAGCGGGATGCGCGAGGCGCCGCGCGTCGTGTCGTCAAGGTGATAGAACACCGCCGCGCGGCACATCTGGAACTGGCGCAGCTTGTCGGGGGTGACGTAGTCCTGTAGGCCTTCGGCGGATGCGGGCGCGGCCAGCGCCGCCGCCAGCGCCAGCCCCGCGGCGATCCGCCTCATGGCAGCCTTTCCCGGATGAAGCCCAGCGCGAGGCCCAGCCCGTCGGGGCCGATGCCGTGACCGACCCCGCGCGAGAGGTGGGTCTTCACCGGCACGCCGGCGGCGGAAAGGGCCTCGGCCGCCTCGGCCATGCTGGCCGCCGGGATCAGCGGATCCTGATCGCCGTGCACCAGCAGCACCGGCGGGCGCGCGACGATCTCGGACAGGCGTTCGGGCATCAGCAGCCGGCCCGAGAAGCCGACGATGCCGGCCGGGCCGGGATCGCGGCGCAGTCCGACATGCAGCGCCATCATCGTCCCCTGCGAGAAACCCACCAGCACGGTGCGCTCGGGGCCGATCCCCTCGGCGGCGGGCAGACCGTCAAGCCAGCCGTTCAGGAGCGAGACCGATGCGGTGAAGGCGGCCTGCATCTCCGCCTCGGTGGAGCCGTCCATCCACGGGATCGGGAACCACTCATAGCCCATCGGATTGTTGCGGCAGCGCCACGGCGCGTTGGGCGCGAGGAAGCGGGTCCGGGGCAGATGCGGCGCCAGCATGTCGGCGATGCCGATCAGATCCTCGCCATCGGCGCCATAGCCGTGCAGGAACACCACCAGCCGGTCCGCCCCGTCACCCGGCGCGCCCCGGCGCGGCCCGCTCAGCGTCGCGGTCATGCCCGCACCCCCTCTCGTTGCTTCGCCGCCCTGTAGTAGGCCCACATGACCCGCGCCGCAACCGCGCGCCAGGGCGACCATGCGGCGGCCATGGCGCGCAGCCGCGCCGGGGCCGGACGCGCGGGCAGGCCGAACAGCAGCCGCGCCGCTTCGCGCAGCGCCAGATCGCCCGCGGGGAACACGTCCGCCCGGCCCAGCGCGAACAGGGCATGGATCTCGGCGGTCCAGACGCCGATTCCGGGCAGGGCGGTCAGCCGCGCGATCAGCGCCTCGTCGGGCAGAAGCCGCAGCGCGGCATGGTCGATCGGCGCCAGGGCCAGCGCGCGGGCCGCGCGCAGCTTGGCCGCCGATAGGCCGCAGCCGCGCAGTGTGGCGTCGGGCAGAGCCAGCAGGCCCGCGGGGCTGGTCGCGCCCGCCGCCTCCAGCCTGCGCCAGATGGTGTCGGCCGCCGCGACCGACAGCTGTTGCCCGACGATCGCCGACAGTAGCCCGGCGAATCCGTCCGCCCGCCGGCGCAGCGGCGGAAGTCCGGTCAGCGCCAGCGCCCCGGCAAGATGCCGGTCGCGCGCGGCAAGCCAGGCCGCACCCTCGGCCAGGTCCGCCTCGGTCTCGATGATCCGTCCGATCGTCGCCCCACCGCCCATCGGCGCCCCCCGGCCCTTGACGCCGCCGGCCGATTATCCTCCGATGTTCCGGGGCTGCAAGGAGGCGGGCATGGATCTGAGACTGACCGCGCAGGAGGAGGCCTTCCGCGCCGAGGTGCGCGCCTTCCTGCGCGACCATCTTCCCGACCGCCTGGCGCGCAAGGTGCGCGCGGGCGAGTCGCTCTCGAAGGCCGAGATGGAGGAATGGCACGCGATCCTGAACGCCCGCGGCTGGCTGGCGGCGGGGTGGCCGCGTGAATGGGGCGGTCCGGGCTGGTCGGCGGTGGAGCGCTACATCTTCGAGGAGGAGTGCGCCCGCGCCCACGCCCCGCGCGTCGTGCCCTTCGGGGTGTCGATGCTGGGCCCGGTGCTGATCGCCTTCGGGACCGAGGCACAGAAGCGCCACTGGCTGCCGCGGATCCTGAACGGCCAGGACTGGTGGTGCCAGGGCTATTCGGAACCCGGCGCGGGGTCGGACCTCGCCTCGCTGCGCACCCGCGCGGTGCGCGAGGACGGGCACTACCTCGTCAACGGCCAGAAGACATGGACCACCCTGGCCCAGCACGCGAACATGATGTTCGCGCTTGTCCGCACCCGGTTCGAGGGCAAGCCGCAGGAGGGGATCAGCTTCCTGCTGATCGACATGACCTCGCCGGGGGTGGAGCGGCGGCCGATCCGCACCATCGATGGCGGGCAGGAGATCAACGAGGTCTTCCTGACCGATGTCCGCGTGCCGGTGGAGAACCGGGTGGGAGAGGAGAACCAGGGCTGGACGATCGCCAAGTATCTGCTGGGCCATGAACGCACCAACATCGCGGGCATGGGCTTCGTGATCGCCGCCTTCGAGGAGCTGAGGGCGCTGATGGGGCGCATGCGCCGCGACGGCCGGCCGCTGATCGCCCATCCGCGCTTCGCCGCCCGGCTGGCCGCGATCGAATGCGAGCTGGAGGCGCTGAAGATCACCAATCTGCGCATGCTGTCGGGCCATGGCGGGCAGTCGCTGGCGGTGCCGGCAATGCTGAAGATCCGCGCCACCGTGCTGCGCCAGCAGATCGATTCGCTGGCCCGTCAGGCGCTGGGGCCCGCCGCCGCGCCCTTCCCCGGCGAGGGGCCGCGGGACAATCTCGCCCTCGTCCCGCCCGAGGCGGCCCGCGCCGCCGCGATCTATTTCAACAACCGCAAGCTGTCGATCTTCGGCGGCTCGAACGAGATCCAGCGCAACATCGTCGCGCAGGACATGCTGGGGCGGCTGTGATGGACTTCACCCCGACCGAGGACCGTCGCCTCCTGGCCGAGACGCTCGACCGCTTCCTGGCCGACCGCTATCCCTTCCAGCACCGGCTGGCCGTGGCCTATCGCGAACCCTGGCACGACCCCGCGGCGTGGGGCGCGCTGTGCGGGCTGGGCATCCTGTCGGCGCTGGTGCCCGAGGCGCGGGGCGGATTCGGCGGGCAGGGCTTCGACATCGCCACGGTGTTCGAATCGCTCGGCCGCGCCCTGTGTCCGGAACCGGTGCTGCCGGCGCTCATGGCGCTGCGGGCGCTGATGCCGACCGGACGCGCGCTGGACGATGTGCTGGATGGCAGCCGGCAGGTGGCGCTGGCGCTGTTCGAGGGGGATGGCGGCATCGGCTTCGGCCAGATCGCCACCCGTGCCGAGCGGCGGGGCGGCGGCTGGGTGCTGTCGGGCCGCAAGGCGGTGATCTATGGCGGACATGTCGCGGCCGAGCTCCTCGTCGCCGCCCGCCATGACGACACGCTCGGCCTGTTCTCGGTCTCGGCCGGGGATGCGCGGCGCCTCGCCTATGGCATGATCGATGGCGGCGGGGCGGCCGAGATCCTGCTGGAGGCCACCCCGGCCGAGCTCATGATCGCCGATGCCGAGGCCGTGCTGGGCGATGCGCTGGAGGCGGGGGCGCTGGCGCTGTGCGCCGAGGCGGTGGGCGCGATGGACCGCGCGATCGAGATGACCACCGAATATCTGCGCACCCGGCGGCAGTTCGGTCGCCCGATCGGCAGCTTCCAGGCCCTGCAGCACCGGCTGGTCGATCTGGCGATCGAACGCGAGCAGGCCCGCTCGATCACCATCGCCGCCGCCGCCGCGCTGGGCACCGAGGGGCAGTCGCGCGCTGTCTCGATGGCCAAGGCGCTGGTCGGGGGTGCCGCGCGCAGGATCGCCGAGGAGGCGATCCAGATGCATGGCGGCATCGGCATGACCTGGGAAGCGGCGATCGGCCATTACGCCAAGCGGCTGGTGATGCTCGACCACCAGCTGGGTGACGCGGACGCCCATCTCGACCGCCTCGCCGCGGCCTATTGCGGCGGCTGACCGGCGCCGGGCCTATTCGGCCGCGTCAAGCCGGCGCAGGGGGCGCGTCCGCGGCGGCGCCTCCGCGTCGGTCCACAGGATCTCGCCCGCCGGCATCGCATGCGCCCAGCGCCGCAGGCGCAGCCTGGCGCGTTCCTCGGCCGAGAGGCGGCCGATCAGGCGGGCGCGTCCCACCCCCACCCAGTGGCGCGCGGCCAGAAGTGCCGGGGTCACGATCAGCGTCAAGAGCGTCGCGAAGCCCAGGCCCCACACCACCGCGGTCGAGAGCGGCTTCCACCACAGCGCGGAGGGCGCGTCGACGGTATAGCCGCCATGGGCGAAATCGACGCTGATCCCGAACATCATCGGCATCAGCCCGGCCATGGTGGTGACGGTGGTCAGCAGCACCGGGCGGATCCGGGCCTCGGCGGTGCGGGTGATCGCCTCCAGCACGGGCATCTGCTGGCGGAATTCCTGGAAGGTGTCGATCAGCACGATGTTGTTGTTCACCACGATTCCGGCCAGGGCGACGATTCCGGTGCCGGTCATGATGATCGAGAAGGGCTGACCCATCACCAGCATGCCGATCATCACCCCGGCGATCGACATCACCACCGCGGTCAGCACCAGCACGGAATTGTAGAAGCTGTTGAACTGGGCCAGCAGGATCACGAACATCAGCCCCAGCGCCCCCAGGAAGGCCTTGCCGAGGAAGGCCTGGCTCTCCTCCTGCTCCTCGCGGTCGCCGGTCCAGGCCCAGGACACCTGGGCGGGCAGCTCCATCCCCTGCAGCGCCGCGGTGACCGCGTCGATGCGCTCATTGGCGTTGACCGGGATCAGCCGGAAGCCGCCGCCGCCGTCGGCCTGCCAGCGCGCCAGCGCCGCGGGGTCCGCGACGGTCACCGCTGCATAGTCGCGGCCCTGGGCGGTGATCCCGCCCGCGCCCGGCGCCTCGCGCAGCATGGCGACATCGGTCAGCCGCTCGCCCCCCGCCGGGTCGGTCGTCACCGAGACCAGCCGCACCAGGCCCGGCGCGACATCGGCGCGCAGATCGATGTAGCGCTTGCCGTTGAAGCGGTTGATCTCGCCCAGCTTGCGCACCGGGCGGCGCTCGATGAAGGCCGAGAGCGGCACCAGCCCCTTGGCGGTGCGCACGCGCAGCGTGTCCAGTGTGGACAGCAGCCGGTCCTTCTCGGGGAAGCGGACCCGGATCTCGATCTCGTCGTCGGAATCGGGGGTCCGCATGGTGTCGAGCAGGATGCCGCGGGTGACCATCTGGACCATCGCGCCCACCGTGGCCACGTCGGCGCCATAGCGCCCGGCAGCCTCGACATCGACGGCGATCTCCCAGTCGATGCCGGGCAGGGGGCGGGAATCGTCGATGTCCACCAGCCCCGGCGTCGCCTCCAGCAGGTCGCGCACCCTGGCGGTGGCGGCGTTCAGCGCCTCCCAGTCATCCGAGGTCAGCCGCAGATGCAGCGGCTTGCCCTGGGCGGGGCCCATCTCCTGATTGCGGACCTCGACCAGGATGCCCGGCACCAGCGCGGCGGCCTCCTGGATCCGGGCGATGATCTCGTCGCCCGGCGGGCGGGTGCCCCAGGAAGCAAGCTCGATCTGCACCTGTCCCACCGCGTCGAGCGGCGCGCCCGATCCGTTGCGGTTCTGGTTGAGCCCGCCCGAGCCGGCGAAGGCGAAGACCGACTGCACGCCCTCGATCCCGATGATCCGTTCCTCGACCAGGCGCACGAGGCGGTCCTTCTCGGCCAGGCTCAGATTGCCGCGCGCGCGCACATAGGCGACCGCACGCTCGGGTTCGGTCTTGACGAAGAACTCCACCCCCCGGGAATGGGCGGCATAATACTGCATCGTGCCGATCAGCATCGCCACCGCGGCGGCGACCGCGACGAAGGGCATGACCGGATTGCCCACGATCAGATGGATGAAGCGGCCGAACAGGCTGCGGCGGTATTGCGCGCGCGGCACCGGGGGCGGCGCCTTGCGGCGCAGCGCCGCGCCCATCGCGCTGGCCAGCATGGCGCATGGCACCAGCACCGCGGCGGCGAGGGGCAGCGCCAGCGCGCCGCGCATCAGCGCCAGCAGCGCCGCCGCGGCCCCGGCGGCGAAGGCGACCAGCAGCACCGCGCGCAGCGTCACGGGCAGGGCGCGGGCCCGATCGGATAGCCGGTCGATGAGGCGCGAGATCCGCCCCGCGATCCCGCCGGTTACCGGCAGATAGACCAGCGCCACCACCAGCGCCGCGGACAGCACGAAGATCAGCGTGACCGGCAGGTTGCCCATGAACTCGCCCGGCATGCCGGGCCAGAACAGCATCGGCAGGAAGGCGCACAGCGTGGTCGCCGTCGAGCTGACGATCGGCCAGAACATGCGCCGCGCCGCCTCGGCGAAGGCGCGCATCGGGCCCTGTCCGGCCTCGATGCGCTTGTCGGCATATTCGACCACCACGATCGCGCCGTCGACCAGCATGCCCACGGCGAGGATCAGGCCGAACATCACGATGTTCGACACCGACATGCCCATCACCGCCATCAGCGCGAAGCTGAGCAGGAAGGATGTCGGGATGGCGAATCCGACCAGCAGCGCCGACCGGATGCCGAGCGAGCCGAGCACGACGATCATCACCAGCGCGATCGCGGTCAGCACCGAGCTTTCCAGCTGGCTGACCATGCTGGCCACGCGGGTGCTGTCATCCATCGAGTAGCTGAGCGTCACCGCCTCGCGCAGCTCGGCCGGCCAGCGCGCCATCTGCGCTTCGGCCTCGGCCTTCACCGCGGCCACCGTCTCGATCAGGTTCTCGCCCTTGCGCTTGACGATCTGCAGGGCGATCGTGGGCTGGCCGTTGTAGCGGGCGGTGCCCAGGGCATCCTCGAAGGTCAGGCGGATCTCGGCCAGATCGCCCAGCGTGACCACGCGGTCGCCATTGACCTTCACCGGCAGGTCGTAGACGTCGCGCGGCTCGTCGAAGCTGGCCGGCACCTTCACCGCGAAGGCGCCGGGGCCGCTCTCGATCTCGCCCGCCGCGACAAGCTGATTGTTGTTGACCACGACGCGCAGCAGCTCGTCGGCGGTGACGTTGTAGGCCTCCATCCGCAGCGGGTCGATGATGACCTCGAGCATCTCGTCGCGATGCCCCGCCAGCCCCGCCTCCAGCACCGGCGGCAGGGATTCGATGGCGTCCTGCATCTCCTTGGCCAGCCGCAGCAGCGTGCGTTCGGGCACGTCACCCGACAGGGAGACGACGAGGATCGGGAATTCCGAGAAGTTGATCTCGTCGATGGTGGGCTGCTTGTAGCCTTCGGGGAACTCGGCCTCGGCCTGGCTCACCCGGTCGCGCACATCGGCCAGCGTCGCCGCCTTGTCCCAGCCGAATTCGAACTGCAGGATCACCACCGCAAAGCCCTCGCCCGCGGTGGCGGTCATCTTGTCGAGGCCCTGCAGGTCGCGCAGCTTGGCCTCCAGCGGCTTGACCAGCAGCTTCTCGGCATCGGTTGCCGATATGCCGGGATAGGCCACGCGCACGAACAGGGCCGGCACGTCGATGTCGGGCTCGCCTTCCTTGGGAAGGCCGACATAGGCCAGCCCGCCGGCCGCCAGCGACAGGATGATCAGCGCGACGATCGTGCGCGCGCGGGCGGTGGCCCAGTCGACGATTGCGGTCATCGGGGTTCGCGCTCCCTGACGAAGGTGGCCGTGACCGGCTTGCCGTCGCCCACGAATTCCTGGCCGACGATGATCACGTCGGCGGTCTCGTCCAGACCCGCGATCCACAGCCCGTCGGCGGTGTCGCGGATCACCCGGACCGGGACGAACCGCGCCCGGCCGTCGCGGATGATGCGCACCCCCAGCCTGCCGTCGTCATCGAGCGTCAGCGCCGATGTCGGCAGCAGATGGCCGGTCTGTCCGGGCAGCTCGATGATGATCTCGGCGG
>RFGB01000283.1 GCA_003697125.1 Alphaproteobacteria bacterium | reverse complement strand
GGGCAGGAGCTCCACCAGCCGCCCCGCCGCCAGCCCCTCGCGCGCCAGATAGCGCGGAATGATCGTCACCCCCGCCCCCTCCAGCGCCGCGGCCAGAAGCACGCTGGAATCGTTGACCGCGAAGCTGGCGTGGACATCCACCGTCACCGGGCCCGCGGCTGTCTCGAAGGACCAGGACGGCCCCACGGGCAGGAAGACCAGGCATTCATGGCCGGCCAGGTCGGCAGGGCTTTCCGGCCGGCCGTGGCGTTCCAGATAGGCCGGCGCGGCGACCAGCACCCGTTCGTATTCGCACAGCGGCAGGTCGAGCACATGGGCATAGGAGGTGGGCAGCGCCCCCAGCGCCAGATCGAAGCCCTCCTCGAGCGGGTTGACCGAACGGTCGGCCAGAACCAGCTCCACGACCAGGTTGGGATTGGCGCGCTGGAAACGGGCGATCGAGGCGCCGATGAACAGCGAACCCACCGTGGTCGGCGCCTTGACCCGCAGCCGCCCCACCAGGCCGCGCTCGGCCGGCTGGGCTCCGGCCAGCGCCTCCTCCAGCTCTCCCACCAGCCGCTGCAGCCGCGGCCGCAGCCGCTCGCCCTCGGCGGTCAGGGTCAGCTGCCGGGTCGAACGCAGGAACAGCCTTGCGCCGATCTCGTGTTCCAGCCGCGTCACCCGCTTGGTGACCACCGAAGGCGCGATGCCGATATGGCGCGCCGCGGCCGAGAAGCTGCCCATGCGGGCGGTGGCGAGAAACGCCTTGATGTCGATCAGCTGGGTCATCGCCACCTGGAACCGGCATGCGGCGCGGCTGCGGGGCGGCGGGTCATCCGGTCACCAGCGACAGCCCCGGGACCCGGGCCTTGAGCGCCCAGTCCCCCTTGACCTTCAGATAGTTGCGCCGGGCCTGCCGGGCATGCTCGCGCGCGATGGCCTCGGCGCGCGCCCCCTCGCGCGCGGCGATCGCCTCGACCAGCGCGTGGTGCTGGCTGTGCGCCACGACCAGCACCTCGCGAAAGCTCGGCAGCTGGGCCTGCACCTCGAGAAACGCGACCGGCGAGGCGAAGGGCAGCGACTTGACGCGCGCCAGCTCGCGCCGGATCAGGTCGGAACCCGGCAGCTCGGCCAGCGCGTCATGGAACTGCCCGTTCAGCTCGACATAGTCGGCGAAACGGAACCGTTCGGCCGGCCTTGCCATCAGCGCATCGATCCCGGCCAGGATCGCGCGCACCGCCTCGAGCGCCGCCTCGGACAGGCCGCGCTCGGCCGCAAGCCGCGCGGCCAGCCCCTCGATCGTGCCCCGCAGCTCGATCGCGTCGGCGACATCCTCGTCGGAGAAGGCGCGGGCGGCATATCCCCCGGTGGGAATCTCCTCGAGCAATCCCTCCTGCGCCAGACGCGCCAGCGCCGCCCGGATCGGCGTGCGCGACAGGCCGAGACGCTCGACCAGCACCAGCTCGGACATCCGCTCGCCAGGCTGGACATCGCCGCGGCTGATCATCTCGCGCAGGCCCAGGATCGCCTTCAGCGTCTGCGACATGCCACCAGCCATCGCCATGCTCCTTCCCTCCGGCCTGTATACAACGCTGGGGCAGCCGGTCAAGCGCGGCGCCTGTTCCCGATCGCGCGAAATGAACACGCGATGCGCCCTATTGTCCGGCGAAGCGCGATAGACGACCCTTGCCCCCGGTTCCAGGGACAGCCCGGGGGATGGCCATGATCCGCGCCGAACGGCCGTTGCGCTCGAACTTCCAGCCAGGGACCAGCCGCTGGGCGGTGCGCCGGGCACAGTGGCGGGCGCTGGGCCTTTCGGAGGAGGAGATGGCGCGGCCCAAGATCGCCATCGTCAACAGCTCGTCGGACATCGCGATCTGCTTCGCGCATCTCGACCGCATCGCCGCCGCGGTGAAGGAGGAGATCCGCGCCGCGGGCGGCCTGCCCTTCGAGATCCGCACCACCGCGCCGTCCGACTTCATCCTGTCCGCCGGCCGGCGGGCGACCTATATCCTGCCGTCGCGCGACCTGATCGCCAATGACATCGAGGTGCAGGTCGAGGGGCCCCAGCTCGACGGGATGCTGCTGCTCGCCTCCTGCGACAAGACCCTGCCCGGCCAGCTGATGGCCGCGGCCAGGCTCGACATCCCCGCGATCGCAGTGATCTGCGGCTATCAGGCGTCGGGCCGGATGCCCGATGGCAGCCATGTCGACATCGAGGAGGTCTTCCTCCATGCCGGCCATGTCGCCCAGGGGGCGATGTCCCCCGAAAGGCTGACCGAGATGACCGAGCATGCGATCCGCTCGCCCGGGGTCTGCTCGGGCATGGGCACCGCCAACTCGATGCATTCGGCGGCCGAGGCGCTGGGCATGACGCTGCCCGGCGCCGCCCCGGTCGCGGCCCTGTCCGCGGCGATGTGGGACCAGGCGCGCGCCGCGGCGCGGCGGATCGTGGCGATGGTGCACGAGGATCTGCGCCCGCGGCGCATCCTGACCCCGGCCGCCTTCCGCAACGCGGCCGCGGTGGTGCTGGCCCAGGCGGGGTCGATCAACTGCATCAAGCATCTTCAGGCCATCGCGCTGGAGGCGGGCGTCGACATCGACCTGTGGCGACTGTTCGCCGAGCTGGGCCCGCGCGTGCCGGTGCTGACCGCGGTGCGCCCGATCGGAGAGCTGTCGATCGAGGCCTTCGAGGCGGCGGGCGGCGCCCGGGCGGTGATGGCCGAGCTGGGCGACCTGATCGATGGCGGGGCGCTGACCGTCACCGGCCGGACCGTGGCCGAGACCCTCGCCGGGCACCGCTCGGCCGACCCGGCCGTGATCCGCCCGCGCGACAACCCCTTTGCCACCACCCCGGCCATCGTGATCCTGCGCGGCAGCCTCGCCCCCGTGGCGGCCGTCGCCAAGGTGGGGCTGCCCCGCCCCGGCCGCCCGCGCCGCCATCGCGGCCCCGCGATCGTCTTCGACGACCCCGCCGCGGCCGAGGCGGCTCTGTCCGCCGGACGCATCGGGCCCGGCGCGGTGGTGGTGCTGCGCGGACAGGGGGTGCGCGGCGGCCCCGGCATGGGCGGCGCCTCGCGACTGGTCTTCGCGCTGGACGGCGCCGGCCTGGGCGCCGAGGTCGCGGTGGTCACCGACGGCCAGCTTTCCGGCCTGGTCAACAAGGGCCTGGTGATCGGCGAGGTCCAGCCCGAGGCCGCCGAGGGCGGGCCGCTGGCACTGGTGCATGATGGCGACGTCATCGCCATCGACATCGATTCCGGCCGTCTGGATCTGGAGGTTTCCCCCGAGACCCTGGCCGGCCGCGCCAGGGGCTTCGCCCCGCCCCCGCCCGTAACCGATTCGGGCTGGCTGTCGATCTATGAACGCTGTGTCACGCCACTGTCGGCGGGCGCGTCGCTGATCGACCGCGCCCGCAGTCGCTAGAGAGGACCGCCCCATGTCGCATGGACGCCCCGTCAACCCCGCGACCCGCATCGTGCGCATGGGCGAGGCCCCGCCCGCCCGGCTGATCGAGGTGGATCTGTGCGTGGTGGGCGCGGGCATCTCGGGCAGCGCCACCGCGCTCGAGGCCGCGCGCCTCGGGCTCTCGGTCGCCCTGGTCGATGGCCTGCCCGCCCTGGGCGGGCAGGCGGTCAACTCGATCATCGGCACCTTCTGCGGCCTCTATCGCAACGGAACCCATGGCCACCGCTTCACCTTCGGCGTGGCCGACGACATCCTGGAGGCGCTGCAGCGCGAGAACGCCTGCCATTTCCGCCACGGGCCGATGACGACCGTGGTCCATTACGACGAGATCGTGCTGAGCCGGATCCTGGAGCGGATGATCGACGCCGCGGGCATCATCCCGCTGGTCGGCGCCACGCTGCACGGGGTGCGCCGGGACGGCAACCGGGTCGAGGAGGCGCTGTTCGTCACCCGCTGGGGCGATGTGCGCATCCGCGCCAGGGGCTTCGCCGACTGTTCGGGCGATGCGGCGCTGACCTATCAGGCGGGCTTTGCCTGCCGCGAACCCGAGGAGCCGATCTACGGCAGCCAGCAGGCGGTGATCGAGGGCATCCGCCTCGACCGGCCGCTGCCCTCGCGCGAGGAGATCTCGGCGCGCATCGCCGAACGGGCTGAGGCCTATGGCCTGATCCGCCGCAACGGGCTGATCTTCACCTTCCCGGGGCGGGATGTCGCGGTGCTGAACATGACCCATGTGGAAACCCCCCTGGACCCGATCGCGGCCTCGCGCACCGGCCTGATCGGCAAGGACCAGGTCGACCGCGGCGTGCAGCTGCTGCGCGACGCGTTCCCCGAGGCGCTGGGCGACATCCGCGTGCGCGCCTACGGCTTTCCGGGCATCCGCCAGACCCGGTGGATCAAGGGGCGTCATCAGATCACCGCCGACGAGGTGCGCGCGGGGGTGCGCTATCCCGACGCGATCGCCCGCACCGCCTGGCCGATCGAGCTGCACAACGCGCCCGAGGGCTTCGTGTGGGAGGTGTTCGACGAGGATCACGTCCACTACGTGCCCCTGTCGGCGATGATCCCCGAGGAGGCCGAGAACATCATCGCCGTGGGCCGCTGCATCGATGGCGACCCCGCGGCCCTGTCCTCGGTGCGGGTGATGGGACCCTGCATCGCCATGGGGGCGGCGGCAGCCCATGCCTTCGACCTCGCGGGATCGGGATCGGTGCAGCAGATCGACATCGCCCGCCTGCAGGAAAGGCTGTCGGACAACCTGACCCGGACCGACGGCGTGGCGCCCTGACCAGGTCGCGGGGCCCGGGCGCCGGCCGGCCCCGCCCCTGCCTGCCCCGCCGGGATGCCTGACCCGGAGTTGCCGAGATGGAAGAGAGCTTCGACATCGTCATCGTCGGGTCCGGTTCGGCGGGTGCGGTCCTCGCCAACCGCCTTTCCGCCGACGGCCGGCACAGCGTCTGCGTCATCGAGGCAGGCCCGCCCGACCGGTCTCTGGCCATCACCCTGCCGATGGGCCTGTTCTGGCTGATGGACAGCCGCCGGTTCAACTGGTGCTACCAGACCGCGCCACAGGCGCATCTGGGCGGCCGCACCATTCCGGTGCCGCGGGGCCGCACGCTGGGGGGATCATCCTCGATCAACGGCATGGTCTATATCCGCGGCCATCCCTCCGACTATGACGGCTGGGCGGCAATGGGCTGCACCGGCTGGGGATGGGACGATGTCCTGCCCTATTTCCGGCGGTCGGAGCACAATGAGCGGCTGGGCGGCAGCCCGCTGCATGGCAGCGAAGGCGAGCTGTGGGTTTCCGACAACCCCGCCCCGCATCCCCTGACCGAGGTCTTCATCGCCGCCGGAGAGGCGTTGCAGATCCCGCGCAACGACGATTTCAATGGCCCCCGGCAGGAGGGGCTGGGCCGCTTCCAGACCACCACGCGCGACGGGCTGCGCTGGTCCACCGCGGATGCCTTCCTGCGCCCGGCGCTGGGGCGGCCGAATCTGGCGGTGCGCACCGGGGCAATGGTGCGGCGGCTGGTGTTCGAAGGCCGCCGCGCCGCGGCGGTCGAGACCGACCGCGGCCTGGTCCGCGCCTGCACCGCGGTGATCCTGTCGGCGGGGGCGATCGGTTCGCCGCAGATCCTGCAGCTGTCGGGGGTGGGTGACCCGGCGCGGCTGCGGCCGCTGGGGATCGCGCCGGTGATCGAGAGCCCCGAGGTGGGGGCGAACTTCCACGACCACCCCCATGCGCCGGTGGTGCTGACGCTGGGGATGGGCCAAAGCTATGGCATCTCGTGGCTCGGCATCCCGATGATCCTGCGCGACGCGCTGCGCTTCCTCTATCGGCGGCGGGGGCTCTTCGCCTCGAACATCATCGAGGCGGGCGGCTTCGTGCACACCCGGCCGGGCCTGACCGCGCCGGACGTGCAGTTCCATTTCTCGGTGGCGCACCGGTCGCGCCAGCCGGGGCGGGTGATCGCCTGGGGGCATGGCTGCTCGGTCTCGGCCTGCGTGCTGCGCCCGGAAAGCCGGGGAAGGGTCGACATCCTCTCGGCCGATCCGCTGGCGCCGCCGCGCATCGACCCCAACATGCTTGCCGAGGAGGCCGACCGCGCCACGCTTCTGGCCGGGATCCGGCTGGCACGCCGGATCCTGTCATCGGAAGGCTTCCGCCGCCTCGGGGCCCGCGAGATCGCCCCCGGCCCCGGCGTGGGCGATGACGCGGACGCGCTGACGGCCTATCTGCGCGAGAAGACGATCACCGTCTATCACCCGGTGGGCAGCTGCCGGATGGGGGCGGATGCGCGGGCGGTCGTCGACCCGCGGCTGCGGCTGCGCGGGGCCGAGGCGCTCTATGTGGTGGACGCTTCGATCATGCCGCGCATCGTCTCGGGCAACACCAATGCCCCGGTGATCATGATCGCCGAGAAGGCCGCCGACATGATCCGGGCCGACCTGCGCCAGCGGCCATGATCCCCGCCCCGGCCGGCCCGGGCTCGGCACCCGCGCCCGGTGGGTTCCGGCCGCGGCGATCCCGGGGGCTTGTCATCGCCGCATCGCCCGCCCCGATCGGGAAGATCCCGGGAATGGGCGCAACCCCGTTCCTCGTCCCCGGGCTGGCCGCGATTGCGGGGCGGCGATTGGCGCCGGGTCAATGGGGCCGGTCCCGCAGGCGGCGGATTTCCGGTGCCACACGGCGCGGCGTGATCGCCCAGCCGTCCTTCTGCACCGGCATCGGGGCGCCGGAGAGGCGCGAGCGCGAGTCTTCCGGGGGTGAGGGCATGAACGCCAAGGGTTCGGGAGGGCGCCCGATCCCGGTGTTCGGGCGCTCCGGTGCCGGGGTCCCGGGCGCGGAGAGCCCCTGTACGCCCGGACGACCTGTCCGGCGGGGCGGATCGGCGCCACCCCCCCCGGGCGGCGGGGCCCGAAGCGCGGCATCGGCTTGGCCCCGCGCTGTTGCGAGGCCGCGCGCATCCCGGTCGAAGGCGGTCCCGGGCGTGGGGAGTCCAGCGGGCGCCCCGTCCCGCCACCGGGTCGAAACCCGCCCCGAAGGCCGCCCCGCCGCAGCCTGATGCCGGTGGCATCGCGCCGCGGATCAGGCCATTCGCCTTCCCCTCAAGCGGTTCGGGAACCCCCGCGCCCGCGCTTCGATGTCGTTGCACGGCTGGACCGGGTGGCGCTTCGCGGGCTCCCCATCCCATGCCGCACCCTGCCCGCCGCCGCGCCTGTCGCGGCGACCCGAGGGCCCAACTGAAAACCAAGTTAATCGATTTCAGCCAGTTGTGACTCCTCTGGGTTGTGACACTCGGAGAAATCAATGCCCTGGACTGGAATCACTCGCCCCGACCGTGAGCGGCGCGGCCAGCGTCATGCAAGCGACAGCACGGATGAGGAATGGGCGCTGGTCGCGCCGTTCATGCCGCCCAGATCGGGGGTGGGCCGCCCTCGCTGCTGTGACCCCCGAATTTCATCCGGCTGAGACCGGAGCCGGCGTTTGAACCTGGCGCGTTTGCGCCGGCGGAGCAATTTGCGACCGGCGCAGCGGTTCAGCTGCGCAGCCGATCGCCCGTTGCGGTAAGTTGGGCGGCGAAGTCCTTTGGAGTCCGGTAGCCGGGCGCGGATTGTGCTCGGTCGGTGTTGTCGACCCTGCCTCGGCCGGCCACGGCCTCTCGGGCGTGGTCGATTCCGAAGAATAGGGTGTTCTCTTAACCTTCTTGACTGACGAATGACATGACGGTTTCGATGGGCCGTCTGCCCTGGTTTCGGTAGCCCAGATGCGGGCGCTCGGTGTTGT
>RFGB01000282.1 GCA_003697125.1 Alphaproteobacteria bacterium | reverse complement strand
GTGGCGGGGGTGTTCCTGGCCCCGCTGACGCTGGTGGACCTCTCGCTGTGGCTCATCACCCTCAAGGCGCTGGCGGCGATCGTGCTGGGCGGGTTCGGCAGCCTGCCCGGGGCGGTGATCGGCGGCATCCTGATCGGCCTGATCGAGCAGTATGGCGGCGTCTATCTGCCCGACGGGCTGCGGGACATCGTGCCCTATCTGGTCCTGATCGCGGTGCTGGTGGTCTGGCCGCGCGGGCTGATGGGCGAGGCGCACGGGCGGAGGGTGTGAGATGCGCTTCGACTATCTGACCAGCTACCGGCAGGATTTCGCGCTGCTGCGCCACCCCGCCGACCGGGCCGCCTACGGGATGCTGGCCGCGGCGCTCCTCGCCGCGCCGATGGTCGTGTCGGCCTATGGGCTGGGAGAGCTCAGCTATGTGCTGATCCTGTGCATCGCCGCGATGGGGCTGATGGTGCTGACCGGATTCACCGGCCAGGTCAGCCTCGGCCATGCCAGCTTCGTCGCCATCGGCGCCTACGGCCACGCCTATGCGCTGTCGCAGGGGGTGCCCTTCATCCTGTCGCTGCCGCTGGCGGCGGGGCTGGCGGCGCTGGCGGGGCTGGCGGTGGGCGTTCCGGCGATCCGGGTCTCGGGGCTCTATCTCGCCATGGTCACGCTCGCCTTCGCCATCGTGGTGGAGCAGCTGGCAGGGATGTGGCGTGCGGTGACCGGCGGATACATGGGGCTGGCGGTGCCGCCGCCGGAGCTGTTCGGCCTGCCGCTGGGGGGGGCGACGGGGTTTTACTATGCCTGCCTTGCGGTGACGGCGATGGTGCTGATCGGGCTGGTCAATCTGATGCGGTCGGGAATCGGGCGGGCCTTCCGGGGGGTGCGCGATTCCGAGGCCGCCGCCCATGCGCTGGGCATCCGGGTGCGGGCGGTGCGCATCGCCGCCTTCGGCCTGTCGGCGGGGATCACCGGGCTGGCCGGGGGGCTGATGGCCCATCACCTCGGCTATCTGACGCCTGATGCCTTCTCGCTGGTGCTGTCGCTGGATCTGGTGCTGATGGTGGTGATCGGGGGCCTTGGCAGCCTGCGCGGCGCGATCCTGGGGGCGGTGCTGATCTCGATGCTGCCCAATGCGGTGGCGGCGCTGAAGGCGATCCTGCCCGACAGCCTGGCGCGGCAGTCCGGGCTCGAGCTGTTCGTCTCGGGGCTGATCCTGGTGCTGTTCGTGCTGTTCGAGCCGCAGGGGCTCAACGGGCGCTGGCTGAAGCTGCGGCTGCTGGTCGAGACCTTCCCCCTCTACCGCCGCGATACCTTCCGCCGCCAGAAGAGCTACATGCGATCGGAGCGCAACCGATGAGCGCGCCGTCCGAACTGCTGGTGCTCGATCGCGTCTCGCTGCATTTCGGCGGGCTGGCGGCGATCACCGATCTGTCGCTGTCGGTGCGCGAGGGCGAGATCCTTGCGGTCATCGGGCCGAATGGCGCGGGAAAGACCTCGATGCTGAACCTCGTCACCCGGGTCTTCGATCCCTCGGGCGGGCGGATCCTGTTTCGCGGGCGCGACATCTCGCGCCTGCCCAGGGCGGCAATCGCCTCGCTGGGCATCGCGCGCACCTTCCAGAACATCGAGCTGTTCGAGGCGGCCTCGGTCCTGGACAACCTGCTGCTGGGCCGCCACCGCTTCGGCGCCGGGGCATGGTGGCAGCAGCTGCTGCGCACCCCGGGGCTGGTGGCGATCGAGGAGGCGCACCGTGCGCGGGTCGAGGAGGTGATCGAGTTCCTCGACCTCTCGCCCTGGCGGCGGGCCAGCGTGGCGACACTGCCCTATGGCGTGCGCAAGGTGGTCGAGCTTGGCCGCGCGCTGTGCGCCGAGCCCGCGCTTCTGTTCCTGGACGAGCCGGCCTCGGGCCTCAATCCCGAGGAGACGCGCGATCTCGGCTTCTGGATCGAGGACATCCGTTCGGAGCTGGGCATCACGGTGGTGATGATCGAACACGACATGGGCCTGGTCGGGGCGGTGGCCGACCGGGTGATCTGCATGGCGCAGGGCAGGGTGCTGGCCCAGGGCAGCGCGGCCGAGGTGCAGGCCGACCCCGAGGTTGTCGCCGCCTATCTGGGAACGTGACGATGCTTCTGGAGGTGCGCAATCTCGAAACCTGGTACGGCCCCGTCGCGGCGATCCGCGGCGTGACCCTGTCGGTGGACCAGGCGCGCATCGTCGCGGTGCTGGGCGCCAATGGCGCCGGGAAGACCACGCTGCTGAACACCATCGCCGGGGTGATCGACCCCTTCAAGGGCAAGGTGGTGTTCGAGGGGGCGGAGCTGCAGGGCCTCGACCCCGACCGGGTGGCGCGCCGGGGGCTGGTGCTGGTGCCCGAGGGGCGGCAGGTCTATCCCTTCCTCAGCGTGCGCGAGAACCTGCTGATGGGCGCCTATGCCCGGCGCGACCGCGATGGCGTGGCGCGCGACCTGGAACGCGTGGAACGCTGGTTCCCGCGCCTGAAGGAACGCCGCGCGCAGATGGCCGGGCTTATGTCGGGGGGCGAACAGCAGATGCTGGCCATCGGGCGCGCCTTCATGTCGGCCCCGCGCCTTCTGATGCTGGACGAGCCGAGCCTGGGGCTCTCGCCGCTCCTGACCCGCGAGATCTTCGGCATCATCCGCCGCATCCGCGACGAGACCGGCACGGCGGTGCTGGTGGTCGAACAGAACGCCGCGGTGGCGCTGGCCCATGGCGATGACGGCTACATCATGGAGCTGGGCCGGGTGGTGGCCGCGGACAGCTGCGCGGCGCTGAGCCGCAAGCGGGACGTGCGCGAGGCCTATCTGGGCGGCGGTGGCGGCGGGCTGTTCGGCGATCGCAGGCGATGGAAGCGGCGCAGGACCTGGAGATGACGATGGAGCCGATCCGCTTTCTGGGCCAGGACACGCCGGCGCGGATCTTCCGTGCCCGCGCCCGGGAATGGGCCGACCGGCCGGCGCTGCGTCACAAGCGCCGCGGGCTGTGGCAGGGGCTGAGCTGGGCGGAGTATTACCGCGCCGTCCGGGCCTTCGGGCTTGCGCTGGACGATCTCGGCATCCGGCGCGGCGAGGTGGTCGCCGTGCTGGCCCACAACCGCCCGGAATGGCTGATCGCCGATCTCGGCGCGCAATGCATGGGCATCATCGGCAACGGGGTGTATCCGACCGCATCGGCCCCGCAGCTGGGCTATATCCTGCGCGACAGCGGCGCACGGCTGCTGCTGGTCGAGGACCAGGAACAGCTGGAAAAGGCGCTGGCGGTGCGCGCCGACTGCCCGGCGCTGCAGCGCATCCTGGTGATCGAGCGCGAGGGGCTGCGCGGCTTCGCCGACCCGCAGGTCGGCTTCTACGATGATTTCCTTGCCCGTGGCGAGACCCTGGCCGCGACCCGGGCGGCGGCCTTCGAGCGCGCCATCGATGCCGGCGGCCCGGACGAGATCGCCTTCCTCGTCTATACTTCCGGGACGACGGGCGACCCCAAGGGCGCGATGATCCTCAACCGGAACGTGGTGTTCCAGATCACCAAGGCCGGCGAATACCTGTCGGCGCAGCCGGGGGACAGGTCGCTGTCCTTCCTGCCGCTGTGCCATATCGCCGAACGCATGGCCTCGGTGTTCAATCCGCTCGCGCTGGGGCTGGTGGTGCATTTCCCCGAAGGGCCGGGAACCGTGCCCAACGACCTGCGCCAGGTGGCGCCCCATGTGCTGTTCGCCCCGCCGCGCTTCTGGGAGAAGCTGCACAGCCAGGTTGAGCTGGCGATGCGCGAGGCGATCGCGCCCGCCCGCGCCGTCTACCGCATGGCGCTGGACCGGGGCCGGCCGCGCATCGAGGCCCGCCTCGCCGGGCGGGAACCTCCGCCCCCCGGACCCTTGGACCGGGCGCTGGAATGGCTCGCCTTCCGCAATATCCGCCATTTCCTCGGCCTGCAGAACTGCCGCAGCGCACTGACCGGCGCGGCGCCGGTCCCGCCCGACCTGATCCGCTGGTTCATGGCCATCGGCGTCGAGCTGCGCGAGGCCTATGGCCTGACCGAGACGACCGGCTTCGCCGCGGCCACGCCGGCGGGCGGGGTGCGCATCGGCTGGGCCGGGCTGCCCGCGATGGGAACCAGCATCCGCATCGGCCCCGCGGACGAGATCCTGATCCGCGGGCCCAACGTCTTCGCCGGCTACTGGAACCGGCCCGACCAGACCGCCGCCGCGCTGTCGGCGGATGGCTGGCTGCACACCGGCGATTGCGGCGAGATCGCGGCGGACGGCTATCTGGCGATCCGCGACCGCATCAAGGACATCATCATCACCGCGGGCGGCAAGAACATCACCCCCGCCCAGATCGAGAGCCTGATCAAGATGAGCCCCTATGTCACCGATGCGGTGGTGATCGGCGAGGGGCGGCGCTATCTGACCGCCCTGGTGATGATCGATCAGGAGCATGTCGCGCGCCATGCGCAGGAACGCGCGATCCCCTATACCGACTTCAGCTCGCTGACCCGTGCGCCGGAGATCGTCGCGCTGATCCGGGCCGAGATCGAGGCGATGAACGGCCGCCTTGCGCGGGTGGAACAAATCAAGGATTTCAGGATCATAGATCGTCTTCTTGATCCGGAAGATGAAGAACTGACACCCACGATGAAGCTCAAGCGCAAGGTGATCGCGCGCAAATACGCGACCCTGATCGAAAGCATGTACGCGTCCTGAGGCGGCAGGCGCATGCATCCCCGGGCGCCCCCCGCGCCCGGGCGCGAACACCGCCGAAACCGAACCGGAAGGGAGGAACGAACCATGAATCGTCGCCAGATGCTCGCCACCAGCGCGGCCGCGCTCGCCCTGGGCGGCGCCTTCGGCCCGGCCCGCGCCGCCGGCGTCAGCGCCGAGGAGATCGTCGTCGGCATGCATCTCGATCTCAGCGGCCCCGCCGCCGCCGGCATGCCGATGCTGCGTCAGGGAACCGAGATGGCCATCGCCCGCGCCAACGAGGCGGGCGGGATCCACGGCCGCCGGATCCGGCTGGTGATCGAGGACAACGGCAGCCAGCCGCAGCTGGCGGTGCGGGTGGTGCAGAAGATGATCCGCTCCGACCAGGTGTTCGCGCTGCTGAACTGCTTCGGCTCGGGAACCAATGCCGCCACCATCGGCGCGGCGGTCGGCGCGGGAACCTTGGTCTTCGCCCCCTGGGCGGCGTCGGCGGTGATGCATCAGGTGGCGAAGAACTCGCCGCTGCTGTTCACCACCGTGCCGAACTACGACACCACCACCCGGCGCGCGCTGGAACGGATGATCCCGCAATGGGGCGTCAGGCGCGTCGGCGTGATCTACATGGAAGGTCCCTTCGGCGACCTGATCCGCGCCGGGGTCAATCCCGCGCTCGAGACGCTGGGCATGACGGTCGCGGCCGAGGCGGCCTACCGGCCGGGCGAGATCGACTTCTCCTCGCATGTCGCGCGGATGCGCGCGGCCGATGTCGATCTGATCGTGGCCGGGACCATCATCCGCGAGACGATCGGCGTGATGTCCGAGGTGCGCAAGCTGGGCTGGGATGTCCGGGTGCTGACCGCGCTGCCGGGGCGGGGCACCATCGTCGCGCGGCTGGGCGGCGCCGAGGTCGAGGGGCTCTACGGCATCGGCGGCTGGTATCTGCACGGCCCCGACAGCACCGACCCCGAGCTGCGCGCCTTCCGCGACGGTTTCCGCGACCGCTTCGGCGCCGAACCCGACGAGAACGCGGCCAACGCCTTCTCCTATGCCAACTGGTTCCTCGATGCGCTCCGCGCCGCAGGGCGCGAACTTGACGCCGAGCGTTTCGTCGCCGCGGCCCGCGCCACCACCCATGCCGATTTCACCACCTACGCGCCGCTGTCCTTCGTCGACAACCACGCCATGCCCGAACTGGTGTCGATCGACCGCATCGTCGGGGGACGGTGGATCCAGGAGGTGGCGCCGTTCTGACCTCCGCGCGCCGGCCCGGTCCCGCCCCCCCCCGCACCGGGCGGGACCGCTGCGCGGCCTTGCCATTTCGGGCCGGCATGGTATCTGCCCGCGGGTGACGGAGGGCCGCATGGACAATCTCGAGGAGCTTCGCAGCCGATTCCTGGCCGAGATCGCCGCCGCCGCGGACGAACAGGCGCTGGAGGCGCTGCGCGTTCGCGCCCTCGGCCGCAAGGGCGAGATCAGCCAGCTGATGCGCATGCTGGGCCAGATGAGCCCCGAGGAGCGCCAACGGCTGGGCCCGGTGCTGAACGCGCTGAAGGACGAGATCGCCGCCGCAATCGCCGCCGCCCGCGCCGCGCTGGCCGATCGTGCCCTGGCCGAGCGGCTGGCCGGCGAGTGGCTCGATCTGACCCTTCCCCCCCGGCCGCAGCCCCAGGGCAGCGTCCATCCGGTCAGCCAGGTCACCGAGGAGGTGACCGCGATCTTCGCCGATCTGGGCTTCACCGTCGCCGAAGGCCCCGAGATCGAAAGCGACTGGTACAATTTCGACGCGCTGAACATCCCGCCCGAACATCCCGCCCGGCAGGAGCACGACACCTTCTTCATGGCCCGCCAGCCGGGGGATGACCGCCCGCCCCATGTGCTGCGCACCCATACCTCGCCGGTGCAGATCCGCGCCATGCAGGCACAGGGCGCCCCGCTCAGGGTCATCGCCCCCGGGCGGGTCTACCGCATGGACATGGACCAGACCCATACCCCGATGTTCCATCAGGTCGAGGGGCTGGCCATCGACCGCGACATCTCGATGGCGCAGCTCAAATGGGTTCTGGAGGAATTCTGCCGCGCCTTCTTCGAGCTGGATGATGTCGAGCTGCGCTTCCGCGCCAGCCATTTCCCGTTCACCGAACCCTCGGCCGAGGTGGACATCCGCTGTTCGTGGCAGGGTGGCGTGCTGCGGATCGGCGAAGGCGACGACTGGCTGGAGATTCTCGGCTCGGGCATGGTCCATCCGAAGGTGCTGGCCGCCGGCGGCATCGACCCGGAGACCTGGCAGGGCTTCGCCTTCGGCCTCGGGCTCGACCGCATCGCGATGCTGAAATACGGCATCCCCGACCTGCGCGCCTTCTTCGAGGCCGATCTGCGCTGGCTGCGCCATT
>RFGB01000281.1 GCA_003697125.1 Alphaproteobacteria bacterium | reverse complement strand
AGCTGATGGCGCGGATCATGTCCGCGCCGCTGGTGCGCTGCGACGAGATCGTCTGGTCCTTCGCGGGGATCTCGATGGCGGGGTGGAACGCAATCCTCTCGCTGGGGCTTGCGCTGACATGGTTCGCGGCCTTCCGCGCGGGCGGGCGCGATCAGGCCAGAAGCTCGGCGTCCCAGTAGAGGTAATCGAGCCAGCTTTCGTGCAGGTGATTGGGCGGGAACTTGCGCCCGATGGCCTGAAGCTGCCCCGGATCGGGGCGGAAGGGGCGGCGGCGCAGCACCAGCCCCGCCTCGCGCAGCGTCCGGTTGCCCTTGCGCAGGTTGCAAGGGGGACAGCAGGCGACGACATTCTCCCATGTCGTGCGCCCGCCGCGGGAACGGGGCAGGACATGGTCGAAGGTCAGCTCGCCCCGCGCGCCGCAATACTGGCAGGTGAACTCGTCGCGCAGGAACAGGTTGAACCGGGTGAAGGCGGCGGTGCGGGCCGGGCGCACATAGTCGCGCAGCACCACCACCGAGGGCAGGCGGATCTCGACCGAGGGGCTGCGCACGGTCAGGTCGTATTCCGCGATCACCTGCACGCGGTCCAGGAAGGCGGCCTTCACCGCCTCCTGCCAGGGCCACAGCGACAGCGGGAAATAGGACAGCGGCCGGTAGTCGGCGTTCAGCACCAGAGCCGGATGATCGCGCATTCCCGCCGGACTTCGGACGAAGCGCGTCGTGACGTCGCCTTCCGTGCGCAAATCCCGCCTCCCTCCGGACCTGATCGCCGGGACCGGGGAACGGGACGCGCCCGTCCCTCGACCCGCCACTATATCTGGCCGGACCCTGCGCGCAAGCTTCCAGATGCGGTGGGCGGCCAGGATATCCGCAACCCTAACGACGAAAGGTGACACGCTGGTGACGCCGCGGATATTCCGACATGCGCGGTCGGGAATTGACATTCCCCGCCCCGGGCACGACATTCGGCCGAGGCATGGGGGTGGCATGATCGTCTGTTCCTGCACCGGCATCACCGATCGCGACATCCGCGCCGCGGTGGACTGGATGCGCGCGGCCGATCCCGATACCCTGATCACGCCGGGCAAGGTCTACCGCGCGCTGGGCCGCGCACCGGATTGCGGCGGCTGCATGGGGCTGTTCCTGTCGGTGCTGCGCGGCAGCCCGGGCTGCGGCGTTCCGGTGCTGCGCCCGCCCCGGACGGCGGGGGCGGCGGGGCGGGCCGCGCCACGAGGAGAGGGAGTGACGGATGAAGGGCGACCCGAAGGTCATCGAATATCTCAACCGCGCGCTGCGCAGTGAGCTGACCGCGATCAACCAGTACTGGCTGCATTACCGGCTGCAGAAGGACTGGGGCTATGGCCGCATGGCGCGCAAGTCGCGCGAGGAGAGCCTCGAGGAGATGCAGCATGCCGACAAGCTGATCGACCGCATCATCTTCCTCGAGGGTCATCCCAACCTGCAGACGCTCGATCCGCTGCGCATCGGCGAGACGCTGAAGGAATCGCTGGAATGCGACCTGGCTGCCGAGCAGGAGGCGCGCGCGCTGTATCGCGAGGCGCGCGACCATTGCCGCGAGGTTGGCGATTATGTCTCGATGGCGCTGTTCGAGGAGCTTCTGGCCGACGAGGAGGGTCACATCGACTTTCTCGAGACCCAGCTCGGGCTTCTCGCCCGCATCGGCGAGGAGAACTACGGCAAGCTGAACGCGCTGCCGGCCGACGAGGCGGAATAGCCGCTCAGCGCCCCTCGGCAAGCGAGCGCGGCGGGCCGGCGGCAAGCTCGTCGGCCGCATCCACCGCCACGCGCGCCGCCGCACCCGCGGCGCGCAGCTCCTCCTCGCCCAGATCGCGCCGGCCCTCCAGCCCGGGAACCCGGACGGTGACCTCGCGATGGGCGAACTTGATGCCCTCCTTCTCGAACACCTCGCGGATACGCTGATAGACCAGCTTGCGCGTCGTCCACTGGTCGCCCGGCCGGGTCATGAACTTGACCCGGATGATCATCGCCGAATCCTCCATCATGTAGACGCCCTGGCTCTTCAGCGGCTGCAGGAACTTGTGCCCCTCGGTGGGATGCTCCAGCAGCTCCTGACCCAGCTTCTTGATGATCTTGCGCACCTTCTCGACATCGGTGTCATAGGTCAGCCGCAGCGGCAGCTTCATGATCACCCAGTCGCGGGAATAGTTGGTCAGGAACTGGATCTCGCCGAAGGGGATGGTGTGCAGCGCACCCAGGTGATGGCGCAGCTGGAAGCTTCGGATCGAGATCTTCTCGACCGTGCCCTTCACCGAGCCGACATCGATGTATTCGCCCTTGCGGAAGGCATCGTCGAGCAGGAAGAACACCCCCGAGAGGATGTCGCGCACCAGCGTCTGGGCGCCGAAGCCGATGGCGAGGCCGACGATACCGGCACCGGCGAACAGCGGCGCCACGTTCACCCCCAGCCTTGCGGCGATGATCAGCGCGACCGAGGCCGCGACGATGAACAGCACCGTGGCGCGCAGCAGCGGCAGCAGCGTGCCCAGCCGGCTGGCCGCGGCGGCGCCGCCGCCCTCGCCCTCGGCGATCTCGGCCGGCGCTTCGGGCACGCCCTCCTCGGCGATCTTCTGATCCATCCAGATGCGCAGCGCGTGGAACAGGACATAGCCGATCAGCGCCGTGTCGGCGACGTCCTGGACGAGGTTCCACACCGAGTTCTCGTCATAGATCGCGGGGCCGATCCACAGGCGCAGCGCGACGAATCCGCCCACCCCCAGCGCGATCAGCGCCGCGGTGCGCCGGGCCAGATCCTCGAAGCTGTCCAGCCCGCGCCTGCGCGGCGCGGCGGCGGGGGCGGGT
>RFGB01000280.1 GCA_003697125.1 Alphaproteobacteria bacterium | reverse complement strand
GATCGGCGCCCATGCCGGCGGCTGTCTGGCCGGGGCGGTGGCGCTGCCCCCCAGCGGTCCGGGCTGGCAGGTGATGCGCCCCGGCCGCAACCGCCACTGGGCCCATCCCGCCGCCGTCGCCTTCATCGCCCGGCTTGGCACCGCGGCCCGGCGCCTCGGCTGGCCGGGCATCCTGATCGGCGACATCGCCCAGCCGCGCGGCGGGCCGATGCGCTCGGGCCATGCCTCGCACCAGACCGGGCTCGACATCGACATCTGGCTGCGTCCGGCGCCGCCGCGCATTCTCTCGGTGCAGGAGCGCGAGCGCCTCGCGGCGGTGTCGGTGCTGGACGGCGACCGGCTGCGCCCCGGTCCGGCCTGGACGCCGGCCCATGCCGAACTGCTGCGCATGGCGGCCGAGGACGCGGCGGTTGCCCGCATCTTCGTCGCCGCGCCGATCAAGCGGGCGCTGTGCGCGGCGCTGCCCGCGGCCGAGCGGGGCTGGCTGGCAAAGCTCAGGCCCTGGTGGGGACATGATGCGCATTTCCATGTCCGGCTGGCCTGCCCGGCCGATGATGCCGGCTGCACGGATCAGCAGCCCCCGCCGCCGGGCGATGGGTGCGACGCCACGCTGGACTGGTGGTTCACCGAGGAGGCGCGGACCCCGCCGCCGCCGGCCGCACCGCGGCGCGAGGTCACGCTGGCCGATCTGCCCGCCGCCTGCGGCGCGCTTGTGGCGATGCCATGAGGGCGGCCGCCGCCCTCGCCCTGGTGTCAGTCGCGCTGCTGATCGCCGCCCGGGCCGAGCCGGAGCCGCGGCTCGAGGAGGTGGGGCGGCTCGTCCTCTCCCATCCCGACCCGCGCTTCGGCGGGCTGTCGGGGATCATCACCGATGCCGGCGGAACCGCGCTCACCATGGTCTCCGACCGCGGCGCGCTGGTCACCGCGCGGCTTGTGCGCCGCGACGGGCGCATCACCGGGATCGCCGACATCGCCCTCCACCCGCTGTTCTCCGAGAAGGGCCGGCCGATCGAGGGTTTCCGCGGCGATGCCGAGGACATCGCCCCCGATGGCGCGGGGGGCTTCCTGATCTCGTTCGAGGGCTGGCACCGCATCCGCCGCCACCCGGGCCCCGGCACGCGCGGCGAACCCGTGCCCGACTGCGACGGCTTCGCCCGTCTGCAGCGCAATTCCGGGCTGGAGGCGCTGGCGCGCGCGCCCGACGGCACCATCCTCGCCATCCCCGAACGCTCGGGCGCCCGCGACAGGCCCTTCCCGGTGTTCCGCATCCGCGACGGGGTCTGCGACACCCGCCTGCAGCTGCCCCGCCGGGGGCCCTATCTGGTCACCGGCGCCGACATCGGACCCGACGGGCGGCTCTATGTCCTCGAGCGGCATTTCGCCCTGATCGGATTCGCGGTGCGGCTGCGCGTCTTCACAATCGACGGCGACCGGCTGACCGGCGAGGAGACGCTGCTCGAGACTCCGGTCGGCGCGCTGGGCAACATGGAGGGCGTCGCGGTCTGGCGCGACGATGCCGGCGCGATCCGCATCCTGCTGGTGGCCGACGACAACTTCTCGGTCTTCCAGCGCAGCGAGCTGGTCGAATACCGCCTGCGCCCGATTGCGCCGCCGGCCGCGGGCGACTAGAACCGCCGCCGAACGGAAAGGGAAACACCGCCATGTCGCATGCCGCGCTGGAAGCCGCCATCGAGTCCGCCTGGGAGCTGCGCGAGACGCTGAGCCCCGCGACGCGCGGGGAGGCGCGCGATGCGGTCGAGGCGGCGCTGGACGAGCTGGATGCCGGGCGGCTCAGGGTGGCCGAGCGGATGGAGGACGGCAGCTGGCGGGTCAACCAGTGGGCCAAGAAGGCGGTGCTGCTCAGCTTCCGCCTCCACGACATGGCCGAGATCCCCGGCGGGCCCGGCGGCACCTGCTGGTGGGACAAGGTGCCCTCGAAATTCGCCGGCTGGACGGCCGAGGACTGGCGGCGCGCCGGGTTCCGCGCCGTCCCCGGCGCGATCGTCCGCCGTTCGGCCCATATCGGGCGCGGCGTGGTGCTGATGCCCAGCTTCGTCAATCTCGGCGCCCATGTCGGCGAGGGCAGCATGGTCGACACCTGGGCCACCGTCGGTTCCTGCGCCCAGATCGGGCGCAATGTCCATCTCTCGGGCGGGGTCGGCATCGGCGGCGTGCTGGAACCGCTGCAGGCCGGCCCGGTGATCATCGAGGATGACTGCTTCATCGGCGCGCGTTCCGAGGTGGTCGAGGGCTGCATCATCCGCCAGGGCTCGGTGCTGGGCATGGGCGTGTTCATCGGCCGGTCCACCAAGATCATCGACCGCACCACCGGCGAGATCCATCAGGGCGAGGTTCCGCCCTATTCGGTGGTGGTGGCCGGATCGATGCCCTCCTCGGGCGGGGTCAACCTCTATTGCGCGGTGATCGTCAAGCGCGTCGATGCCCAGACCCGGGCGAAGACCGCGATCAACGAGCTGCTGCGCGACTGATCCGGGCCGCGCCGGCGCGGGGGAAGCGATGGCCCGGATCGAGGTGCACAGGCTGGTGGTCCGCGTCGGGCGCGCGCCGGGCGACGGCTTGCCCGAAGGGGCGCTGGGGGCGGAGCTGCTGTGCCTTTCCGCCGGCGCCAGCGAGGAGGCGGCGATCGGCGAGGCGGTGGCGGTGCTGAAGCGGGCGGGCATGGCGCCGCTGGAGGTCGAGGCCGAGGGCACGCTGGCCGAGCGGCTGGCCGCGGGCGAGGAGGTTGACGCCGGCGAGCGCGCGCTGATCGATCAGGCGCTGGCCGACAATGCCGTGGTGGTGGCCGCGGTGCGGGTGATCCGCGACTGATCGCGGCGCCCCCTGGGCAGGGAGGAAGGCGATGGCGATCGATCCCGTGGCGCTGGCCGCCGAGCTGGTGCGCTGCCCCTCGGTCACGCCCGCCGAGGGCGGCGCGCTCGCGCTCCTCGACCGGGTGCTGACCGGCGCGGGCTTCGACTGCGTGCGCATCGATCGCGGCGGCACCCCGAACCTGCTGGCGCGCTGGGGCGGGGGAAGGCCGGTCATCGGTCTTGCCGGCCATACCGACGTGGTGCCGCCCGGCGATCCTGCGGCATGGTCGGTGGACCCCTTCGGCGGGGTGATCCGCGACGGCTATCTGTGGGGGCGCGGGGCCTGCGACATGAAATCGGCCGTGGCCGCCTTCGCCGCCGCCGCCGCCGGTCATGTCGCCGCCCGGCCCGGGCGCGGGGGGATCATGCTGCTGATCACCGGCGACGAGGAAGGCCCGGGCACCGACGGCACCCGGGCGATTCTCGACTGGATGGCCGCGCGCGGCCTGACCATGGACGCCTGTCTGGTCGGGGAGCCGACCTGTCCCGAGCGGCTGGGCGAGATGGTCAAGATCGGCCGGCGCGGATCGCTGACCGCGCGCATCCTGGCCGAGGGGGTGCAGGGCCATTCCGCCTATCCCCAGCGGGCGGCCAATCCGCTGCCGGTGCTGGTGCGCTTTCTCGACCGCGTCGCCTCGGCGGAACTTGACCGCGGTAGCGATCATTTCGAGCCCTCGACCCTGGCCGTGACCGGAATCGACACCGGCAACGACGCGGCCAATGTCATTCCCGCCCGGGCGCGCGCCATGCTGAACATCCGCTTCAACGACCGCCACCGCGGGGCCGATCTGCTGGCCTGGCTGCGGGGGCAGGCGGCGCGCGCCGCCGAGGGCAGCGGCGTGACGCTGACCGTCGAGGCCAGCTGGTCCGATGCCTTCCTGACCGAACCCGGACCCTTCATCGACCTTGTCGCCGGCGCGGTCGAGGCCGAGACCGGGCTCAGGCCGGTCCTGTCCACCTCGGGCGGCACCTCGGATGCGCGCTTCATCAAGGATCACTGCCCGGTGGCCGAATTCGGGCTGGTGGGCCAGACGATGCATCAGGTGGACGAGCGCGCCGCGGTGGCCGACATCCGCGCGCTGGCCGCGATCTATCGCCGCATTCTCGACGGCTTCATGGCCTGACGCCGCGCCTCAGACCGGGGCGCGGCGGCGCATGTGGATCCGCAGGGCGGAAATGCGCAGCCCCTGATGGCGCATCGGCGGGAAGATCACGTCGAACCAGCCATGCGCGGCCGCCGCGGCGGGCAGACCGGCCAGGTCGAACTCGGCCAGAACGCCCTCGGGCAGAAGGCTGACGATCGCCTCCGGCCGCTCCAGATCGACGCCACATTGCAGGTTCAGCCGCACCACGGGCCGCGCCCGGTCGGGGTCATGGGCGACCCACAGCCCCAGCACCGCGCCGCGCGGGATCGGCCCGGCCGGGCAGTCGATCGAGATCGACACATAGCTGCCGGTGAAGTCGCCGAGCGACAGCATCAGCCCCGCCTGCGCCGCGGCCGCGGGGGCGAGGCCGATGCGCAGCTGCTCCGCGGCGCCGTCGTGATGCAGCCCCAGACCGGCGCCCAGGGCGCGCCCGCTCGGCACCTCGCCGGCGACGCTGGCGCTGGCGCGCGAGAGATCCCCGGTGGCATCGCGCAGCCACATCAGCGTGGGCTCCTCCTCGGGCCGGGACAGCCCGGCCCAGAACCGTGCCCGCCCGGCGCGCCAGCCGGCGGTCATCTCAGGCCGCCCCGCGCAGGGCGGGCGGGCGGTTGCCCGCGCGCAGGGCGGCGATCAGCGCGCGCATCAGCGCCAGCCCGGCGCGTTCCTCGCCGCGGTCCCGCGACAGGCTGTTGACCGTCAGGCTGACCATGCGGCCGTCGATCTCCAGGAAGGCCCGCCAAAAGCGCGGCGAGGCGACCGGAAGCGCCGGGGTGCCGCTGTCCTCGACCAGCAGGATCAGCGCGTCATCCTCGCGATGGGTCTCCAGCACCGCCGGCGCCGGGCCGGGGTCGCCCGCCCGCCCGATCAGTGCCCGCCCGGTCTCCTCGGACAGGAAGGCCTCCAGGCGGTCAAGCTCCTCCTCGATCGGCGCGCCGGGGCGGAACAGCGGTTCAGCGGAGACCAGCGCGGTGATCAGCGCCGGCGGCCGGTCCGCGGCCGCATCGCCGGGGCAGGCGCCGATCAGCACCACCGCCCCGGCATCGCCGGTCCGCGCGGAATCGGGCAGGATGCAGTAGCCCTCGGGCGGGATGATCGCGATGGCGCGCCCGGCCGCCATCACCAGCGCGCGCCCGCGGGCGACGCTGCGCATCTCGATCCCCCCGGGCGGGGGGGCGCAGGCGGAGACCAGCGCCGCGGCCAGCGCCAGCGCCGCCCCGCACCGGCCTGCCGGGTCAGAGATCGGCATAGACATGCCGTTCGGCCGCCGCACCGGGATGGGTGACGGCGCCGAGGCAGGTCTTGCCGACCAGCTGGGCGTATTTCCACAGCGCGCCCGAACCGTAGATGGTCGGGCGCGGCCCCTTCCATTCCGCCCTGCGGCGCGCCAGCTCCTCGTCGGACAGCGCCACCGACAGTTCGCCCTTGATGGCGTCGATGGTGATGATGTCGCCGTCGCGGATCAGCGCGATCGGCCCGCCATGGGCGGCCTCCGGGCCGACATGGCCGACACAGAAGCCGCGCGTGGCGCCCGAGAACCGGCCATCGGTGATCAGCGCCACCTTCTTGCCCATGCCCTGGCCGGACAGCGCGGCGGTGGTGGCCAGCATCTCGCGCATGCCGGGGCCGCCGGCCGGGCCTTCGTTGCGGATCACGATCACCTCGCCTTCCTTGTAGGCGCGCGTCCTGACCGCCTCGAAGGCATCCTCCTCGCATTCGAACACCCGGGCGGGGCCGGTGAAGCGCAGCTCCTCCTCGGCCATGCCGGCGATCTTCACGATCGCGCCCTCGGGGGCGAGGTTGCCCTTCAGCCCCACCACGCCGCCGGTGCGGCTGATCGGGTTCTCGATGGGGTGGATCACCCGCCCGTCGGCTTCGCCCGTGATGCGGTCGAGTTCCTCGCCGATGGTGCGGCCGCTGACCGTGATGCAGTCCTCGTGGATCAGCCCGGCCTTGCGCAGCTCCTTCATCACCACCGGCAGGCCGCCGGCCTCGTAGAGATCCTTGGCGACATATTTCCCGCCGGGCTTGAGGCTGACGAAATAGGGGGTGTCGCGGAAGATGTCGCAGACATCCTCCAGCGTGAACGGGATGCCCGCCTCATGGGCCATGGCCGGCAGATGCAGTCCGGCATTGGTCGACCCCCCGGTGGCGGCGACGACCCGGGCGGCGTTCTCGAGGCTCTTGCGCGTGACGATGTCGCGCGGGCGGATGTTGCGGGCCAGAAGCTCCATCACCGCCCGGCCCGAGGCCTCGGCATACTGGTCGCGGCTCTCATAGGGGGCGGGCGCGCCCGAGGAATTGAACAGCGCCAGCCCGATCGCCTCGGACACGCAGGCCATGGTGTTGGCGGTGAACTGGCCGCCGCAGGCCCCGGCCGAGGGGCAGGCCGCGGCCTCGAGCACCTTCAGCGCCGCCTCGGACAGGCCGCCCGACTGCTGGCGGCCGACCGCCTCGAACAGGTCCTGCACGGTCAGGTCGCGTTCGGCGAAATCCTCGGGGATGCCGGGGGCGGCGCGCACCCGGCCGGGAAGGATGGATCCGCCATAGAGGAAGACGGACGGCACGTTCAGCCGGATCATCGCCATCATCATGCCGGGCAGCGACTTGTCGCAGCCCGCCAGCCCGACCAGCGCGTCATAGCAGTGCCCGCGCATGGTCAGCTCGACGCTGTCGGCGATCACCTCGCGGCTGGCCAGCGAGGCGCGCATCCCCTCATGGCCCATGGCGATGCCGTCGGTGACGGTGATGGTGGTGAATTCCCGCGGCGTGCCGCCCCCGGCCTTGACGCCCAGCTTCACCGCCTGCGCCTGGCGGTTCAGCGCGATGTTGCACGGCGCGGCCTCGTTCCAGCAGGTGGCCACGCCGACATAGGGGCGGTGGATCTCCTCCTCCGACAGGCCCATCGCGTACATGTAGGAGCGATGCGGCGCGCGTTCCGGCCCCTCGGAGACGTGGCGGCTGGGCAGGCGGGACTTGTCGAAGCGTCTGGCATCCATCGGGCGGCTCTCCACGGTCGGCGTCGTGTTGCGCGACGAGCTTTAGGGGAGCGGCCCTGCGAGCACAAGCATTGCGGGCCCGCCCGGCCGGCGCGGGCCGGGCGGGCCGGGGGATCAGGCGGCGTCCAGCGCGCCGCTGGCCGGGGCGTGTTCGGCGGTGCGGAAGAAGCCGATCAGCCGGTGCAGCTCGGCCGCTTCGTTTTCCATCTTCCGTCCGGCCGCGGCGCTTTCCTGGGCCAGGGCCGCGTTCTGCTGGGTCATCTGGTCCATGTGGCTGATCGCCGAGGAGATCTCGCCGATGCCCGAGGCCTGCTCGCGGCTGGCGGCGGTGATGTCATCGATGGTCGCCGCGACCTTGCGGATCGCATCGACGATCTCGCCCAGCGCCGCGCCGGTCTGCTCGACCAGCTGCACGCCGCTGGCGACCTGGGTCGAGCTCGATTCGATCAGCTCGCGGATGTCGCGGGCGGCCTCGCTGGAGCGCTGGGCCAGCGAGCGGACCTCGCTCGCCACCACGGCAAATCCCTTGCCCGCCTCGCCCGCGCGCGCCGCCTCGACCGCGGCATTCAGCGCCAGCAGGTTGGTCTGGAAGGCGATGCCGTCGATGACCGAGATGATGTCGGCGATCTTGCGCGCGCCCTCCTCGATCTGCGACATCGCCCTGACCGCCTGCTCGACGACCTCGCGCCCGCGATCGGCGCGCCGCGTCGCATCGGCGGCGAGGTCGCTGGCGGTGGCGGCATTCTCGGCATTGGCCTTCACGGTCGCCGACATCTCCTCCATCGTGGCCGCCGTCTCCTCGATCGCCGAGGCCTGCTGCTCGACCCGTGCCGAGAGATCCTGCGCGCCCGCGGCCACGGTGCGGGCGGCCGCGCCCACCTCATCGGTGGCGGCGTCGATGCTGGCCACCAGATCGCCCAGGCGCGAGACGGTGGCGGCGATGCTCTCCTCCATCCGGGCGAAGGCGCCGCGGAAGCCCTTCTGGCGCGCGATGGTCAGGTTGCCGTTCGACAGCCGCTGCATCGCGTCCAGGGTGAAGCCGACGCCGCGGCCCACGGTCTCGACCAGACGGTTGATCGCGGCCGCCATCTCGTTCAGCGCCGCTTCGGGGAAGTCGGTGCGCACGCGGCGATCGAACTCGCCCGCCTCGGCAGCCTCGACCACCGCGCCGAAGGCATCGCGCAGCTCGGCCAGCATCCGCTCGCGCTCCTGCGCCGCGCGGCGGTCGGCCTCGGCCTTCTCCTCGGCCAGGCGCGCGACCCGGCGGGCATTGTCGCGGAAGGTCTCCAGCGCCGCGGCCATGCCCGCAAGCTCACGCCCCAGGCCGGTCCTGGGGATGTCGACCTCCAGATCCCCTTCGGCGAGCCGGGACATGCGGGCGACCATCCCTTCGATCCCGCGCACGATGTGCCGGGCCAGGAACCAGGCCCCCAGCGCGCCGATCAGCAGCGCCGCCAGCGGCAGCGCCAGCATCAGGTTGCGCACCATGCCGACCGTGGCGGCGCCCTGATCGGCCAGGGCGGCCTGCCGCTCCTCGACCTGGTCGAGCACCGCATCGATCGCGGTGACGATCCGCGGGCCGAGGCCGTCGAGCGTCTCGGTTCCCAGCGCGTTCGCCTCCGCCTGAAGCCGGGCGAGCGCGGGAAGCTCCTGCGCCACCCCGCGCAGGCGGGTCAGCATGCCGTCCAGCTCGGCGCGATCGGTCAGGTTGCCGCCCAGCTTCTGCAGCGATTCGATCGCCTGGGCGAGATAGGCCGAGGCGGTCTCGGCCGCGGCGGGATCATGGGTGGCCTGGAATTCCATCAGATGCAGCCGGGCGTTCTGCAGCGCCTCGCCGGCGCGGGTGATCAGGGTGCGGCCGACCAGCTGCGCGGCGCCGGGCGGCAGCGGGATCGAGGAGAGGCCGCCGGCCACCTCGCCCAGCGCGACGTCCTGGCGCGGCAGGCTCTGGTCGATCTTCACCAGCCGTTCCGACAGCTGGCGGAAACCCTCGAGCCATTTGCGGATGTCGGCGAGCTTCGCCTCCAGCTCGGCCAGCGCCGCGGGATCGCCGGCGAACAGATCGGCAAGGCGGGCGCTGTCGCGCATGATCTCGGCAATGTTCGATTCCACCTCGGCCGCGCGCGCCTCGGACGGCAAGCGGCGATAGGCCATCGCGGCCATGCGGGCCTCGAACATGTCCCGCAGCATGGCGTTCAGCAGCTCGGTGCGATCGGCCGCGGTGCGGAAGCCCAGGAAGACGCCCCCCAGCGACCGCGCCGACAGGAAGCCCAGCGTGCCCGTGATTGCCAGCGCCAGCAGCACCATGCCGAAGCCGGCATAGAGCTGGCGAGCGATGCTCCATCGCGACATGACGAATCCCCTGCGTCCGGTTTGCAGGGCGTTCTGGCACGAAAGGCGTAATCGACCCGTTACCCCCGGGGGCGGGGGTTCAGCGCGGCGCGGGCGTGCCTTTTGCGGCGATCGCCGCGGCGAGCAGGTGGGAGGTCATCACGCTGGCCGCCCAGTCCGGGGCGCGGGCGGCGATGGCATCGACGATCTCGTGGTGATGGGCGGCCGAACGGATCAGGTCGCGCGGGGCATAGCGGCGGAAGGTGCGCATGACGATGGCGACATCGACCACCAGGGCCAGCATCGCGGCAAGCCGGCCGGATCGCGCCGCCTGCGTCACCGCGCGGTGGAAGGCGGCGTTCGCCTCGCTCCAGCGCCGGGCGGCCGCCTCGTCGCGCGGGGGGGTGCAGGCGCTGATCTCGTCGGCCAGCGCGCGCATCGCGGCGATCTCCTCGGGCGTCGCGAACCGCGCGGCGCGGCGGGCGGCATAGGCCTCCAGCATCAGGCGCAGCTGGAAGATCTGTTCCAGCTCGTCCTCGGGGAAGCTGGCGACGCGGGCGCCCTGGCCAGCCTCGCGCTCGACCAGCCCCTCCAGCGCCAGCCGCTTCAGCGCCTCGCGCACCGGGGTGCGCGATATGCCGAGGCTTTCGGCCAGCCCCGCCTCGGTCAGCCGCCGCCCGGCGGGAAGCTGCCCGGTCAGGATGTCCTGGCGCAGGCGGCGATAGGCCGCCTCGGCCGCGGTCTGCCGCCCCGGCGCAAGGCGCCCTGCCGCCCCCGACATCAGGCGGCCCGGGGCGCGGGGAAGCCCCCCGCCTTCATCACCATGCCGGGGACCGGATGGCCCAGCTGCGCCTCCAGCCACTGCGCGGCGGCGATGCAGGCTTCGAGGTCCATGCCGGTCGCGATGCCGGAACGTTCCAGCATGTAGACCAGATCCTCGGTGGGGATGTTCCCGGTGGCGCGGGGGGCGAAGGGGCAGCCCCCCACCCCGCCCAGCGAGGCGTCGAGCGCGCGGGCCCCCGCGGCGATCCCCGCCCATGCATTGGCCAGGCCGGTGTTGCGGGTGTTGTGCAGGTGCAGCCGGATCGGGATGTCGGGCCAGGCCGCGCGCACCGCCCCCACCCGTTCGGCGATGTCGCGCGGCGTGGCCACGCCGATGGTGTCGGCCAGCGCGATCTCGTGCGGCCCGTGCTCGGCCACCGCCGCAACCACCTCCATCAGCCGCGACAGCGGCACCTCCCCCTCGAAGGGGCAGCCGAACGCCGCCCCGATGGTCACCCCCGCCGCGATCCGCCCGCGCGCGGCGGCGGCGATCCCGGCCCATGCGGCGATGGTCTCGGCGGTGCCCACGCCCTGGTTGCGCCGGTTGAAGCTGTCGGAGGCGACCACGACGAAGTTCACCTCGTCGAGCCCCGCGGCCAGGGCGCGTTCGAAACCCCGGCGGTTCAGGGCGAGGCCGATATAGCGCGCCTGCCCGCGCGGCAGGCGGCGGGCCAGCTCGTCGGCATCGGCCATCTGTGGCACCCGGGCGGGATTGACGAAGCTGGTCACCTCGATCCGTCGCGCACCCGCCGCGACCGCCCGCCCGATCAGCGCCAGCTTGGTATCCAGATCCAGCAGTTTCGCCTCGTTCTGTATACCGTCGCGGGGCGATACCTCGACGATCTCCACCGACTCCAGCATTTTCCCTCCTTCGGGGCTTCCATTCGGTATCCCGCGTTGTATCCTATCGCGAATGCGCCGGGGGGCAAACCCGCCGGGTGGCCGCTGCGGGCCCCTGGGGGCGGCTTCGGGCCGGAGGGAAGCACCGGAAGACGGACGGGGAAGAGAGGGGAGTGCATGGGCGACACCGCGCCGCCGCGGCAGGGGCCGCTGACCGACCTGCGGGTGATCGAGATGGGCCAGCTTCTGGCCGGGCCGTTCTGCGGGCAGATCCTGGCCGATTTCGGGGCCGAGGTGATCAAGATCGAGCAGCCCGGCGAGGGCGACCCGATGCGCCAGTGGGGTCGCGAGAAGCCCCATGGCAAGAGCCTGTGGTGGCCGGTGGTCGCGCGCAACAAGAAGTCCGTCACGCTGAACCTGCGCGAGCCGGAGGGGCAGGAGATCGTCCGCCGGCTGGTGCGCGATTCGGACATCCTGATCGAGAATTTCCGTCCCGGGACGATGGAGCGCTGGGGGCTGGGCTATGACGAACTGTCCTGGATCAACCCCCGGCTGGTCATGGTGCGCGTCACCGGCTTCGGCCAGACCGGCCCCTATGCCAGGCGCGCCGGCTATGGCGCCATCGGCGAGGCGATGGGCGGCCTGCGCTATGTGGTGGGCGATCCCTCGACGCCGCCCTCGCGCATGGGCATCTCGATCGGCGACGAGCTGGCGGCACTGCATGCGGCGCTGGGCGCGATGATGGCGATCCATGCGCGCGAGCGCACCGGCCGCGGCCAGGTCGTGGACAGCGCCATCTACGAGGCGGTGCTGAACATGATGGAAAGCCTGGTCACCGAATATGACGTCGCGGGCTATGTGCGCGAACGGACCGGACCGATCCTGCCCAATGTCGCCCCCTCGAATGTCTACGAGACCCGCGACGGCAAGCTGCTGCTGATCGCGGCCAATCAGGACACCGTGTTCCGCAGGCTGGCCGCGGCCATGGGCCGGCCCGAGCTGGCCGAGGATCCGCGCTATGCCACCCATGGCGCGCGCGGCGCCCATCAGGCCGAGCTGGACGCGCTGATCAACGACTGGACGCGGACGATCGACCTCAAGCCGCTCGAGGCGCTGCTCGAGGAACATGGCGTGCCCTGCGGGCTGATCTACAAGGCCGAGGACATGCTGGCCGACCCGCATTTCCAGGCGCGCGAGGCGATCGTGACCGTGCCCCACCCCGCCTTCGGGCCGATCCGGATGCAGAATGTCGCGCCCCGCCTTTCCGAGACCCCGGGCGCGGTGCGCCATGTCGGCCCCGAGCTTGGCGAGCACAATGACGAGGTCTATCGCGGACTGCTCGGTCTGGGCGACGAGGTTCTCGCCGACTACCGGGCGCGCGGGATCATCTGAGGGCGGACCGGGGCGGGGATGGACAGCGGGCGCGCCGATTTCCTGCCGCTGGACGAGGCCGCCCGCCGGCTGGGGGTCAGCCGCCTGAAGCTGCGCGAGGCGGTGGCCCGCGGGCTGCTGCCGGCCCGGCGTGACAATCGGGGCCGGCTGCGCGTCGATCTGGAAGGCGCGCCGGCCGACCTGAACGCGGCCACCGCCGCCGCCCCGCCCGCGCCCGAGGCGCTGATCCGGGCGCTGTTCGAGGAGATCGAGGAGCTTCAGGCCGAGCGGGACGAGGCCGCCGAGGCGGCCGGGCGCCTTGCAGGGCTGGCCGAACGCCAGCAGGCGGCGCTGGAACGCGGCGCCGCGGCGCTGGAGGCGCGCGATGCCGAGGCGGAGCGGCTGGCGGGGCTTCTCGACCGCGCCACCCGTCTGGCCGAGGCGGCCGCGGCGCGCGCCGATTCCCTCGCGGCACTGGCCGGGCGCGCGCTCGACGATCTCGACGCCGCCGCGCGCGCGCTGGAATCCGCGCGCGCCGACAATGCCCGGCTGGTCGCGCTGGTCGACCGGGCGATGGCGGTGACCGAGGCGCTGGAGGCGGACAGCCGCGAGAAGGCGCGCACCATCGCGCGGCAGACCGGGATGGTCGACCGGCTGTTCGCGCTGTCCGAGGCGACGCTGTCGGCCGCGATGCGCGCGCGGCACGGCGCGCGGCGCGGCCTGCTGCAACGGGTGCTGGGGCGCGGGCGCGGGACGGAGGGATCCGAATGACATGGGGGAGAGTTGCGCATGGCTGACACCGACGAGCTGATCCGCGCCTATGAGGCGCGGCTGGCGGAGATCGAGGCGCGCCTTGCCCGGATGGAGGCGCGGGCGGGGGCCGCGCCCGCCCCGGCGGCGCGGCCCGCGGCGCGCCGCGGCGGGCTCAGGCTGGGCGTCGATGTCGGCGGCACCTTCACCGATCTCCTGCTGCTCGACGAGGGGCGCGGCCGCATCTTCACCGCCAAGGTGCCCTCGACCCCCGAGGACAGCTCGAAGGGGGTCCTGGCCGGGATCGAGAAGATCTGCCGCGAGGCGGGCATCGATCCGCGCGACATCGGCGAGGTGATGCACGGCACCACCGTCGCCACCAACACCGTGCTCACCTCCTCGGGCGCGCTGGTCGGGCTGGTGGTCACGCGCGGCTATCGCGACACGCTGCAGATCGCCCGTTCCTATGTCCCCGGCGGCCTCGGCGGATGGGTGATCTGGAACAAGCCCGATCCGCTGGCGCCGCTGGAACTGACCATCGAGGCGGACGAGCGGATCGCCGCCGACGGCACGGTGCTGGTGCCCCTGGACGAGGCGGCGATCCGGCGCGACCTCAAGGCCCTGGCGGGCAAGGGCATCGAGGCGCTGACCATCAGCCTGTTCAACGCCTATGCCAACGATGTCCATGAACGGCGCATCGCCGAGATCGCGCGCGAGGTGATGCCGGGGATCCCGGTCTCGACCGGGGCCTCGATCATGCCCGAGATGTATGAATACGAGCGCACCGAGACCTGCGTGGTCAACTCCTATGTCCGGCCGGTGGTGGCGAAGTATATCGGCAACCTTCAGCGGGAACTGACCCGGCGGATGGGCGACGTGAACCTGCAGATCCTGCGCTCGGATGGCGGGCTCGCCTCGGCCGCATCCGCGATGGAGACGCCGGTCAACCTGCTGATGTCGGGTCCGGCGGGCGGGGTGTCGGGCGCGCTGTGGATCGCCAAGAATGCCGGCTTCAGCAATCTCCTGACCTTCGACATGGGGGGCACCAGCACCGATGTGGCGCTGATCGAGGATGGCGTCGCGCGCACCCGGCGCGAGACGCGGGTGGGCGATGTCACGGTGCGCGCCCCCTCGATCGATGTGCGCACCGTCGGCGCGGGGGGCGGGTCGATCGCCTATGTGCCGGAACTGACCCGCGCGCTCCGCGTCGGCCCGCAATCGGCCGGCGCCGAGCCCGGGCCGGCCGCCTATGACAAGGGCGGCACCCAGCCCACCGTCACCGACGCCAATGTCGTGCTGGGCTATCTGCCCTCGGACGCGCGGCTCGGCGGCGACATGGCGATCCGCGAGGATCTGGCGCGCCAGGCGATCGGCACCATCGCCGAGGCGCTGGGCAAGTCGGTCGAGGATGCGGCCGAGGGCGTCATCGCCATCGTCAACGAGAACATGTGCGGCGCGCTGCGGCTGGTCAGCGTCGAGCAGGGCTATGACCCGCGCGACTTCGCCCTGATCGGCTTCGGCGGCGCGGGGCCGCTGCACGCCAACGCACTGGCGCGGCTGATCAATGCCTGGCCCGCGATCATCCCGCCGGGGCCGGGGGTGCTGTGCGCCTATGGCGACGCCACGACGCGGCTGCGCAACGAGGCCAGCCAGACCTTCGTGCGCCGGCTGGCCGAAACCTCGGATGCCGAGGTGGGCCGGATGCTGGCCGAGCTGGAGGCGAAGGCGGCCGGGGATCTGGAGGCCGAGGGCGTCGGCCGGGCCGAGCAGGAGACGATCTACCAGATCGACATCCGCTATCACGGCCAGGGCATGAAGCTGACCGTCGACATCCCGCCGCAGGCGTTTCGCGCCGAGGGGCTGGCGGGGGTGGCGCGCCGCTTCGATTCCGAGCACGAGAAGCTGTTCACCTTCGCGCTGGATGCCGAACACGAGCTGGTCGGCCTGCGCGCCGTGGTGCAGGGGGCCGAGAAGCCCTTCATCGGCCGCGACTACGGATCGGGCGGCGACGCCGCCGAGGCGATGATCCACGAAACCAGGGTCTATGTCGGCGGCGAATGGCTCAAGGCGCTGATCTATGACCGGGCCAGGCTGAAGGCCGGCGCGGTGATCGCCGGACCCGCCATCGTGACCGAGATGGATTCCACCACCCTGATCCTGCCCGGACATGAGGGCATCGTCGACAAGGTCGGCAACATCCTGATCTGGCCGCTCGGCCATGACGAGCTGAACCGCCGCAAGGCCGCGCGCTGAGGGAGAGGCCCATGCCCGCACGCATCGTCGAGGAGAACCCCCGCCCCTTCAACCGGGTCGCCGTCGATCCGATCACGCTCGACATCGTCGAGAATGCCCTGCGCAATGCGCGCGCCGAGATGGACGCGGTGCTGTTCCGAACCGCCATGTCGCCGGGAATCCGCGAACAGCACGACGCCTTCCCGATGATCGCCAACCAGGAAGGCAAGATGGTCGTCGGCCAGTTCGGATCCTTCCTGTGGGGCTTCATCCAGGGCTATGACGGCACCATCGAGGATGGCGACATCTTCGTCACCAACGACCCCTATTCGGTGGACGGGGCGATCAGCCATCTGAACGACTGGCTGATGATGATGCCGATCTTCCATGAAGGCCGGCTGGTCAGCTGGGCGGCAATGTTCGGCCACATGACCGATGTCGGCGGCAAGGTGCCGGGCAGCCTGCCCACCGACGCCAAGATGATCTATGAGGAGGGGCTGATCATCCCCCCCACCAAGATCTTCCGTGGCGGCAGGCTTCAGGAGGACATCCTGAGGATCATGCTGTCCAACTGCCGCATGCCGGAATGGAACCGATCGGACTTCTTCGCGATCATCGCCGCTCTCAGGCTGGCGGAACGGCGGGTGCGCGAGAACATCCAGCGCTTCGGCGCCGACACCTATATCAGCGCGATGTGGGACATGCTGGACCGCAACCGCGCCGCCATGGGGGCGATCATCAAGATGTTCGTTCCCGAGAAGAAGTCCCATTTCGAGGATTGGATCGACGATGACGGCATGGGAAACGGCCCCTACAAGATCGCCTGCTCTCTGTGGCGCGAAGGCGACAAGGCCATCTTCGACTTCGCCGGTTCGGACCCGCAGTCGCTCTCCTCGATCAACTTCCTGTTGAACGAGGAAATGTTCAAGATGTTCTTCGGTGCGTTCACCATCAACCTGTTCGACCCGCAGATCCTGTTCAATGACGGCTTCTACGATCTGGTCGAGGTGCGCATCCCCCCGGGTTCGATCCTGAAGCCGCTGAAGCCCGCCGCGCTGTCCTGCCGCACCCACATGCTGGGGCGCATCTTCGACCTGATGGGCGGCCTGCTGGGCCAGGGAGCGCCCGACGCGCTCAATGCCGCGGGGTTCTCGGACAGCCCCCATTTCATGTATTCGGGCTACAATTCCCGCGGCGAATGGTATCAGCTGTTCCAGATCGGCTTCGGCGGCATCCCCGGCCGGCCGGTGGGCGACGGGCCGGACGGGCATTCCCTGTGGCCCGCCTTCACCAATGTGCCCAACGAGTTCCTCGAGGCCTATTTCCCCCTGCGCATCCGGGAATACCGCACCATTCCCGATTCCGGCGGCGCCGGCCTGCACCGGGGCGGCAACGGCATCTCGATCGCCTACGAGATGCTGGAGCCCGGGGAGATCTCGATCCATGACGATCGCTGGCTGACCTATCCCTGGGGGGTGAATGGCGGCGAGCCGGGCATGCGTTCGACCAAGCGGCTGGTGCGCACCGACGGGACCGAGGAGAACATCCCCTCCAAATGCGACCGCATCGCCGTGAACCCCGGCGACATCCTCTATTTCAACACCTGGGGCGGCGGCGGATGGGGCGATCCGCTGAAGCGGCCGGTCGAGAAGGTGCTGGCCGATGTCCGCCGCGGGCTGGTGACGGTGGAGGGCGCGCGCCGCTATGGCGTGGTGATCCGGGGCGAGGCCGTGGATGCGGCGGCCACCGAGAAGCTGCGCGCCGAGATGGCCCGGCGGCGCGGCGAGACCAGGCTGTTCGACCGCGGCTTCGAGAGCATCGAGGAGCTCAAGCGCCGCTGCAAGGCCGAGACCGGCTTCGAACCGCCGAAGCCGCCGGTCTTCGCCCCCTTCCTGAGGGCGGCGCAATGAGCGAGAGCCTGGCCGACAACTATGCCCGCGCCGGCTATCACGCGCGGCAGGTCTGGGGGCGGAGCCCGGCGCTGCTCCTGGTCGATTTCGCCCAGGCCTATTTCTCGCCCAACGCGCCGCTCTATGGTGGCGAGGGATGCGAGCGCGCGCGCCGGGGCGCGATGACCCTGCTGGCGGCGGCGCGCGAGACGGGCATCCCGGTGGTGCACACCGAGGTGCGCTACCAGAAGGGCGGGCGCGATGGCGGGGTGTTCTTCCGCAAGGTCCCGGCGCTGGCCTGCTTCGAACGGGGCAACCCGCTGGGCGATCCGGTGGCCGGGCTGGAGCCGGCCGAGGGCGAGACGGTGATCACCAAGCAGTATCCCTCGGCCTTCTTCGGAACCAGCCTCGCCGCCATGCTGACCGCCCAGCGCGTGGACACGCTGCTGATCACGGGGCTGACCACCTCGGGCTGCGTGCGCGCCTCATGCGTCGATGCGATGTCGTCGGGCTTCGTCACGCTGGTGGTCGAGGATGCCTGCGGCGATCGCGCCAGCGGCCCGCACGAGGCCAACATCTTCGACATGTCGGCGAAATACGCCGACGTGATCACGGTCGCCGAGGCGGCGGCCTTTCTGCGCGGCCTTGCCGCGCAACAATGACGGGGAGGGAGACATGAGGAAACTGATCGCAGCCGCCGCGCTGGCCGCGCTGGCCGCACCCGCGGCGGCGGACATCGACGATGCCCGCGCGCTGATCGAGAAGCACGCGCAGCTGCCGCAATTCGTCGCACCGGGCGAACCCTTCGACGCCCGCGCCTGCATGGCCGGCAAGAAGATGTTCGTCATCCCGCTGACCATGGCCAACCCCTTCAACGTCACCATTGCCGAGGGGATGAGGGAGGCCGCGGCCGCGGTGGGCTTCCCGCTCCGGGTGTGGGAGACCCAGCTCGACCCCGCGCAATGGGCGCAGGGCATGGCCACCGCCGTCGCCGAGGGCTATGACCTGATCGACCTGATGGGCGGGCTGCCCGCCGAGCTGATGGTGCCGCAGATCACCGAGGCGCGCGCCGCGGGGGTCAAGATCTCGGCCACCCATCTGTGGGACGCCACCACCCAGAAGGTGCCCGACTACATGGATGCCGCCGGCAACACCGACTATGTCACCATCGGGCGCATCATCGCCGCCTGGGCGATCGTGCAGACCGGCGGCAAGGTCAATGCCCTGGTGCTGGGGCCCGACGAGATCACCCCCACCGCGCCGCTGCGCGATGCCATCATCGGCTATCTGCGCGACAACTGCCCAGACTGCAAGTGGACCTACATCAACACCCCGGTCACCGAATGGGCCACCAAGATCCAGCCCGCGGTGCAGAACGCGCTGCTCTCGGACCCCACGATCAACTATGTGCTGCCGGTCTATGATTCGATGAGCCAGTTCATCGTGCCGGCCATCCAGATCGCCGGATCCGAGGCGAAGATCGTCAGCTACAACGGCACGCCCTTCGTGCTGGACATGCTGCGCGAGGGCGACATCGTCGAGATGATCGTCGGCGAGAGCCTGGGCTGGGTCGGCTATGCCGGCGTCGACGTCAACATGCGCGCGCTGTGCGGCCTGCCGCCGGTGACCAAGCTGAACACGCCCGCCTATATCTTCACCGATGCCAATGTCGCGACCGCCGGCGTGCCGGCCAACTTCAACGACGG
>RFGB01000279.1 GCA_003697125.1 Alphaproteobacteria bacterium | reverse complement strand
CGATCCAGGCCCAGGCCGCCTCGACCTCGTCGCCGCGCATGAACAGGGTCTGGTCGCCGCGGATCACGTCCATCACCAGCCTTTCATAGGCATCGGGCAGCGCGACGCGCAGCGCCTCGGCAAAGGACATGTCGAGCGACACCTCGGTCAGCCGCATGCCCCCCGGCCCGGGTTCCTTGATCGTCATGCGCAGGGTGATTCCCTCGTCGGGCTGCAGGCGGATGATCAGCACATTGCCGCGCAGCGCCGGCGCCCGGGGGCCGAAGATCGAATGGGGCGGATCGCGGAAGGCGACGGCGATCTCGGACAGCCGCGCGCGCAGCCGCTTTCCGGTGCGCAGATAGAAGGGCGTGCCGGCCCAGCGCCAGTTGCCGATCGCCGCCTTCAGCGCCACGAAGCTTTCGGTGCGGCTGGCGGGATTGCCCGCCTCCTCGGCATAGGAGGGGGCACCATTGCCGGCCCGGTACTGGCCGCGCACCACCTGGGCGGGGTCGAGCGGCTCCAGCGCGCGGATCACCTTCAGCTTCTCGTCGCGCACCGCATCGGCCTCGAACCGGGCCGGAGGTTCCATCGCGATCAGGCAAAGAAGCTGCATCAGGTGGTTCTGCACCATGTCGCGCATCGCACCGGTGGCGTCGTAATACGCCCCCCTCCCGGCAACGCCCAGCGTCTCGGCCACAGCGATCTGGACGTGATCGACATGCCGCGCGTTCCACAGCGGTTCGAACAGCGCGTTGGCGAAGCGGACCGCCATCAGGTTCTGGACCGTCTCCTTGCCCAGATAATGGTCGATGCGGAAGATCTGGCTTTCGGCGAAGTGCCGGGCAAGCCGCGCATTCAGTTCCCGCGCCGAGGCGAGATCATGCCCGAAGGGCTTTTCCACGACGATGCGGCTTTCGGGGGTGATCAGCCCCGCGGCATCCAGCCGGTCGGCGATGGGCCCGAACAGGCTGGGCGCGACCGACAGGTAGAAGGCGCGCACCCGTCCGGGTTCCAGCTTCGCGGCCAGCGCATCCCAGCCGCTGTCGCCGGCCACGTCCAGCGCCACATAGTCGAGCGCGTCGAGAAACGCGGCCAGCCCCGCCCCGTCCTCGCCGCCGGCGAACTCGGCCAGCGCATCGGCCGCCATCGCCCGGAAACCCGCCGCGTCCATCGCGCTGCGCGCCGCCCCGATCACCCGCGCCCCGGCCGGCATCTGCCCGACCAGATGGCGGCGGAACAGGGCCGGAAGCAGCTTGCGCCGCGCCAGATCGCCGGTGGCGCCGAACACCACCAGGTCGAAGGGCGCGACGGGGATGACGCGGCTGACCATGACCCCCTCCCGAAGGACCGGCGGCAAGCCAAGCCGCCGCCCGGGGCCGATGTCAAGCCCGCCCCGGAAGGCGCGGGCCGCAGGGCGGCCATGCCGCCGGCGCCATTGCCGGGGCGGGCGCAGACGGCTAGGCAGGGTGGACGAATCCCGGGCCCGGATCCATGAACCCGCTGCGCGGCATCCTGCTCAAGCTCCTCTCGGTCGTGGTCTTCACCGCGATGGCCGCGATCGTGAAGTCCACCGCCGAGGAGATCCCGGCCGGCGAGCGGGTATTCTTCCGCTCGTTCTTCGCCATCCCGGTCATCGTCCTGTGGCTGGCGATGCGCCACGACTTCCCCCGCGGGCTGCGCACGACCTATCCGATCGGGCATTTCTGGCGCTCGCTGGTCGGGGTGATCGCCATGGGCTGCGGCTTCATGGCGCTGGGGCTCTTGCCCTTTCCCGAGGCGGTGGCGATCGGCTATGCCGCGCCGCTGCTGACGGTGGTCTTCGCCGCGATGTTCCTGGGCGAGCGGCTGCGCATCTACCGGCTGGGGGCGGTGTTCCTGGGCCTTCTGGGCGTGCTGGTGATCCTATCGCCCAGGCTGTCGGTGCTCGAGCCGGGCATGCGGGTCACCGATGCCCAGACCCTGGGGGCGGTGGTGGCGCTGCTGGGGGCGGTGTTCGCGGCGCTGGCGGCGGTGTTCGTGCGCCGGCTGGTGCAGACCGAGCGCACCCCGGCGATCGTGTTCTACTTCAGCGCCTTCGCCGCGCTGCTGTCGCTGGTCTCGCTGCCCTGGGGCTGGGTGATGCCCAGCCCGCGCACCGCGGGGCTGCTGATCCTGGCGGGGCTGGCGGGGGGGCTGGGCCAGATCTGCCTGACCGAGGCCTATCGCCATGCCGAGACCTCGGTCGTCGCGCCCTTCGAATACAGCTCGATGCTGCTGGCCATCGCGGTGGGATATCTGGTGTTCGGCGAGGGGCCGGCGGTCGAGACGCTGGCCGGCGCCGGGCTGGTGGTGGCGGCGGGGCTGTTCATCATCTGGCGCGAACACCGGCTGGGCCTGAAACGCGACGCGGCGCGGCGAGTGGTCACGCCGCAGGGCTGACGGCGCGGTTGTGGCCCGCCCCGCCCGCGGCCTATATGGCTGCCGGGCAGCGCAAGGGAGGCGGCGCATGACGGGCGAGGCGGAGATCCGCGCGGTTCTAGAACGCATCACCGATCCCGCCACCGGCCAGGCCCTGGCCGCGGTGGGGCGGATCGCGTCGGTCACGGTGGCCGGGGGCGCGGCGCGCGTGGTGCTGGAAATCCCCCCCGATCGCGGCCCGGCGCTGGTTCCGCTGGCCCGCCGGGCCGAGGCCGAGATCGCCCGCCTGCCCGGCATCGGCCGCGCCGCGGTCATCCTGACCGCCGAGACCGCGCCCCGGGGCGATCCGCCCCCCGCGCTGGGCCCGCGCCCGGCCGAACGCCCCGCGCCCCGGCCGGTCCCCGGGGTGGAACGGATCCTCGCGGTGGGTTCGGGCAAGGGCGGGGTCGGCAAGTCGACCGTCGCGGCCAACCTTGCCGTGGCGCTGGCCGCCGAGGGTCGGCGGGCGGGGCTGCTCGACGCCGATGTCTACGGCCCCAGCCAGCACCGGATGATGGGGCTGACCGACCGCCGGCCGACCTCGCCCGACGGGCAGATGATCGACCCGCTCCGGGCCCATGGCGTGCAGCTGATGTCGATGGGCCTTCTGGTGCCCGAGACGCAGGCCACGGTCTGGCGCGGCCCGATGCTGATGAAGGCGCTGCAGCAGCTGCTGTTCACCGTGCTGTGGGACAGGCTCGACGTGCTGGTCGTCGACCTGCCCCCGGGCACCGGCGACGTGCCGCTGACCCTGGCCCAGCGCGCCCGGGTCACCGGGGCGGTCGTCGTCTCGACCCCCCAGGACATCGCGCTGATCGACGCGCGCAAGGCGATCGACATGTTCCGGCGGCTGGAGGTCCCGCTGGCCGGGATCGTCGAGAACATGTCGACCTTCTGCTGTCCCGCCTGCGGCCACGAGACGCCGCTGTTCGGCCATGGCGGGGCCGAGGCCGAGGCGCGGCGGCTCGGGGTGCCCTTCCTGGGCGCGATCCCGCTGGAACTCGGCACGCGGCTGGCCGGCGACGCCGGCACGCCGGTGGTGGCCGCCGAACCCGACGGCCCGCAGGCGGCGCGCTTCCGCGCCATCGCCCGCGCGCTGGTCTCGGCCGGCATGGGCTGAACCGCCGCGCGCCGCCCCCGGCGGGCGGCGCGACGCGCCAAGGGTGCCGGGGGACACGCCGCATGGCCACGACCTATCGCGCCGACATCGACGGGCTGCGCGCGCTGGCGGTGCTGCCGGTGGTGCTGTTCCATGCCGGGGTGCCCGGCTTCTCGGGCGGCTATGTCGGGGTCGACGTGTTCTTCGTCATCTCGGGCTATCTGATCACCGGGATCCTGGCCGCCGAGACCTCGGCCGGGCGGCTCTCCATCCTCGGCTTCTACGAAAGGCGCGTCCGGCGGATCCTTCCGGCGCTGATCGCGGTCTGCGCGGTCACCGCGGCGGCGGCGCTTGCGGTGATGATGCCCCAGGACCTGCGCGAGTTCGGCCGCAGCCTGGCGGGGGCGATGCTGTTCTTCTCGAACTTCGTCTTCGCCGCCGGCGCGGGATATTTCGACGCCCCGGCCGAGACCAAGCCGCTGCTGCATACCTGGTCGCTGTCGATCGAGGAGCAGTTCTACCTGATCTTTCCCTGGGTGATGCTGTGGCTTCGGGGCCGCTGGCGGCGGCCGGTGCTGCTGGCGCTGCTGGGGGCAAGCCTTGCCGCCAGCATCGCCGGGGTCCGCTTCGATCCCGAGAACGCCTTCTTCATGCCGCATCTGCGCGCCTGGGAGCTTCTGCTGGGCGGGCTGATCGCGCTGGGCTGGCCGCCGGCCGCGCCCCGGCTCGCCCCGGCGCTGGGGCTGGCGGGGCTGGCGCTGGTGCTCGGGCCGGTGTTCCTCTACGACCGCGCGACCCCGTTTCCGGGGCTGGCCGCGCTGGCGCCCTGCATCGGGGCGGGACTGGTCATCCTGATTTGAGGGGTGGGGTTTGCCGGGAGCGGTTGGGGGGTGAGCGCCCCACTCCCCAACCGCAAACCTCGGT
>RFGB01000278.1 GCA_003697125.1 Alphaproteobacteria bacterium | reverse complement strand
TCAACAGAACGCTGGCGGCCCGTGTCAACGAATGGCGCCGAGTCGCGCAGCACTCTCCGCCTGATCGGGGCGTCCTCGGGAACGCGACGGCGCTTGCCCCCGCCATGCCTTTGCGATTGGCTATGAGCAATTCCCGAAAGGTGCGAATTGTCCATGCCGATCTACGAGTTTGCCAGAGAAGAAATACGCCCCCTGGCCAAGACCACGTTCGGGCAGGTCCAGTTGCAGGAGCGTCGCGACCTGCAGCGCCTGCTGCGGGCGAACATCGCCGTGGTCGCACCCGACACGCTGGTGATCGCGGAGGAGTTCGGGGACTGGGACGAATCGCGCCGGCGCATCGATCTCCTCGGCATCGACCGCGATGCGAACCTCGTGGTGATCGAGCTGAAGCGGACCGAGGACGGCGGCCACATGGAATTGCAGGCGATCCGCTACGCGGCGATGGTTTCCACCATGACCTTCGACCAGGCTGCCGATGTGTTCGCGCGCTATCTCGCGCAGATCGGCAGGACCGACACGGATGCGCGTGCCGAACTGCTCGACTTCCTCGGCTGGGACGAGCCCGACGAGGACGCCTTCGCGCAGGACGTCCGCATCGTCCTGGCCTCGGCCGAGTTCAGCCGCGAACTGACGACATCCGTTCTCTGGCTGATCGAGCGCGGCATCGACATCCGCTGCGTGCGACTCCAGCCCTACGGCCTTGATGGCCGGATCCTCGTCGATGTCCAGCAGATCATCCCGCTACCGGAAGCCGCGGAATACCAAGTCCGCGTCACCGAGAAGAAGCGCAAGGAGCGCGAGGCGCGCACGGACACGCGGGATCGGACCAGCTATGACGTCACCCTCGGCGGGCGCCAGCTGAAAGGGCTGCCGAAGCGCCACGCGATCTATCAGGTGTTCCGTCACCTCGTGGAGAGGGGCATCCCACCGGAGGAGGTGGCCAAGCATTGTGGCCCGCGGGCCAATCGGGCGCTCGTGTCCGTGGCGGGCGAGGTCAATGCGGATGATTTCTTCCGACTTGCGAAGGCGGCGCGGGAAAAGGAAGGACGTGGCTTTGACCCCAGGCGATACTTCTGCAGCGAGGACGAACTCATCCGATCCGGAGGCCGCACATACGCGTTCCTTAACCAGTGGGGAGGATCCGACTGGATGCAGGCGATGGTGAATCTGCGCGACACCTTCCCGCACATGGGCATCGATTTCGCGCCCTGCGAATAGTGTTCGGTCCCGAGGTGTCATCGGAGCCGACAGGAGCCTGACGGATCACGACGCTGGGTCGGAGCCCATCATGCCCAGGAGCAGCGACGCCGCGCTCGCCGGGTTCGTCCCGGCCAGGCCCGGGATCGGCGCGCTGCGCGAACGCCTCGCCGCGCTCGGCGCCAACCACTTCGCATGCGGCCCCGAGGCTGTGAACTGGGGTGATGTCAGGATATTCGAGCACGACCGCGCCCGCATCCGCGAACGGCGGCGGGGCTTGCCGAACCGGCTGACCGGTTCGCGGGATGCGCGGTCGACGGCCGTGCCGCCTTGCCCCGGGGCGCGACGGTGGTTCACTTCGGCCTCATTGGGCCCGTCGGTCGCCTCGACCAGTGCAGGGTCGCGGCAGCCGCCGGCCGAAGGCGCGATGTCCGCTTCGGCCGGCCCTTCGGAGCACCTGCGCATGTTGCGCAGGGCTGGTTCCCGGTGCCGCGGAACCGCCGGCCCCTGTCGGTGGGGATCGCCGTCGCCGGCGGATCGGGTTGCCGCTGGAAGGGCTGCACGCCGCCCGGCCAGCGCCGCCACCGCCGCGCCCGTCCGCCCGCAGGCGTGCAGGACGCCCGATCCGCGGCTGGCGCAACTGTCGCGACGGCGCGCCGGTCGAGCCTGCCCGCGCCCTGGGGCGTGCCAGGCAAGAGGCCGTCGGTCGAGAGCGGCCCGCCCGGGGCGGGTTCGGGCATGCGCGCGAACCGGTGGCGCCCAGGGCTGCAACCCGGAGGGCCTTCCCGGCAACCGGGGGCGTGCTTTCCGGAAAACGCCACCTGTTCCGTCGCCCGCCCGGCGTGGCTCGCCCGCAGCCCCGGCCGGCGGTCTCGGCCCCCGGCGGGGCGTCCGGCGCCGGCGCCGGTTGCGGAGGCGGGTGCGGTCCCCGCCGCGCCGCCGCCGCGCTTCACAGCTGATGCACCATCGGTTGCGCGTCGCAGACCTCGCGGGCGATCTCGACGACGTGGCGATGATGGGTCAGGTAGATCGCCTGGCCGCTGCGGCCGATGCGCTCCATCAGGCGGCAGGCGGCGCGGGTGCGATCCTCGTCGAAGGTCTCGAACACGTCATCGCAGAAGAAGGGCAGGCAGACCCCCTGGCCCACCATCTGTTCATAGGCGGCGGCCCTGAGCGCGAGGTAGAGCTGGAACCGGGTGCCCTTGGAGAGGTCGCCCACCCGTTTTGCCGCCCCCTGGGCGTCGATGGCCAGGAGCACCTCGCGGCTGCCGTCCGCCTCGCTGCGCAGTGCGGCGTAGGCGCCGCTGGTCAGGTCGCGGAAGGCGCGTTCGGTGGCCTCCATCATCGCGCTGCGATGGGTGTCGCGGTAGCGGCGGATCGCCTCCTCGGCCAGTGCGAGGCCGAGATCGAGCTCGAGGAAGTCGAGCGCGGTCTCCTCGATCTCGGCCAGCAGGGCATCGCGGCGCTGGACCAGCGCGGCGACATCCCCGCTGCCGGTGACGGCGGCGAGGTCGCGCCTGGCCCCGCCCAGCTCCGCGGCCGCCTCGGAAAGCCGCGCCTCGGCGCGCTCCAGGTCGCGCTCCAGCCCGCCGATGCGCGCCGCGAGATCCGCGGCCGTCAGCTGGGCGACCAGGGCGCGGGCCGCGGCGATGTCCGGGGTGGCGAGTTCCTCCGTGATCTGCCGGGCCAGTTCGGCGATCCGGCGGCGGCGGGCGATGACCTCCTGCGCCTGCGACACCAGGGCGCGCAGCCCGGCGATCGAACCGGGGGCGTGGCGGCCGGGAAACCGGGCGGCAAGCAGGCGGAAGGTCCGGTCGATCTCGGCGCGCCTGTCCTCCGTCGCGCGGATCCGCTCGTCGAGCCGCGCGATCCGCTGGCGCAGCCGGGCGGCGCGGGCGGCGGTCTCGCGGGCCGCCTCGGCCCGCTGGCGCAGCGCGGCGAAGGTATCGAGCGGCGCCTGCGCCGCGACGCCATGCCGGCGGGCCAGCGCCTCGATCTGCGCCATGAAGCTCTCCTGGTCGGCTTCCATCCCGTCGATCTGGCGGGCGATGCGCTGGCGGCTCTGGTCATGCTCGCGCAGCTCGCGCAGCGCGGGAAGCCCGGCGAACAGCGCATCGGGGTCCAGCGCATCACCGAACAGCGCGGCGACCAGCGCCGCCCAGTCCCGGCGTGCCGCCTCCGCCGCCCGTGCCGCCTGATCGGCGCGTTCGGCGCGCCTGTCGCGCTCGCGCGCCAGATCCGCCAGCCGCCGCGCGGCTTCGTCCAGCCGCGCGGCGCTCTGGCGCTCCTCCTCGGCCCGGCGGCGTGCCGCGGCGAGGGCGGCCGCGAAGGAGGGATCCTCGAGATCGAGAAGCCAGGCCAGCCTGTCGGTGAGCTCGGCGGCCCGCCGCAGCGTCGGGGCGTGGGTCTCCTCCACCTGCCGGGCGCGGCGGCTGGCGGCCTCGGCGGCGGCGTGGCGGTCGAGCCAGTCCACCAGGCCTGCCGGGGTGATCCCGCCCAGCCCCGAGCCGGCGGCGGCCGCTTCGATCTCGGCCTCGATCGCGGCGATCTCGGCCCCGATCGCGGCGATGCGCGCCTCGGCGGCCGCGGCGCGGCCTTCCGCCTCGGCGCGGTCGAGCTCGAGGCGCCGGATCTCGGCCAGATCGCCCGCCCGGGCGAGGCGGGCGTCGGCGATGGCGTCGGTCCTGCGCATGGCGGCCTCGAAGGCCGATGCGCTGGCCGCGTCCGGCCGCGCCAGATGCGCCCGCCACAGCGCGTCGCGCGCCTCGCGCGCCGCCCGGGCCTCGGCGTCCGGGATCGGCGCGTCCTGACGGGCGATCTGGTCAAGCCGCGCCGCCCGCGCCGCGGCATCCTCCAGATGCCGCGCGCGGTCGCGGGCCGCCTCCTCGCGTTCGCGCATCAGCTCGGCATGGCGCGCGGCCAGCGCCGCCGCCCGGTCGCGGTCCATCGGGCGGGGGGGCAGGGCGGCGAAGCCGGTCCCGCCATGGGCGAGCGCGGCCAGCGCCTGTTCGGCCTCCCCTCTGGCCGCGGCCAGAGCGGCTTCGGCGCGGGCCAGTTCGGGGGCGAGGCTGTCGGCCTCGAATCGGCGCAGGATCTCGGCGATGCCGAGCGTCGCGGACTCGGCGGCGCGAAGCCGGTCCAGCGCCTCTGCGGTCGCGGCGTGCTTCTGCGCCAGTTCCTCATGCTCGCGCGCTTCGGCCGCGGCCAGGTTGCGCGCGTCGCGCAGCGCGGCCTGTGCCGTCTCGAGCCGCTGCAGATCGGCCATCCCCGGCACCGGCGGCTGCGCCGCCCGGGCGGCATCCATCCCCAGCTCGCGCGCGATGGCGCGGATCGCCGTCTCGGCCTCCGCCAGCTCCCGCCGCCGCCGGGGCAGATCCAGCGCGGCGGTCTTCATCCGGCTGCGCAGCTCGTCCAGATCGTCGAGCTCGGCGCCCAGCGCGACCAGTTCCGGCGCCAGCGCGATCGCGCCGAGCTCGGCCTCGGCCTCGTCCCTCTCGGCGCGCAGGCTTTCGCGCTGGGCGGCAAGCTGCGCCTCTTCGGTCTCCAGCGCGACCAGCGCCTCGGGGTCGATGTCCAGCCGTTCGGGACAGTCGGCATGGGGCGCGATCTCGGCCGCCAGCCGGTCATGTTCGGCAAGCCAGGGCAGGACGCGCATCAGCGCGCGGGCCTGCTCCAGATCGCGGCGGATCCGGTCGCGTTCGGCGCGCGCCGCCTGTTCGGCCGCGGCGGCGGCGGCGGCGGTCTGCTTCAGGCTGCGCCAGCGCGTCACGGGGATGTCGGCGTCGCGGATCCGGGCCTCGATCTCGCCCAGCTCGCGCTTGAGCTCGGCCATGCGGGTGGTGCTTGCCCGCCTGCGGTAGAGGGTGTCGGCCTGCTCGCGCAGTTCGGCGAGCACCGCGCCGAGATCGGCGATGCCGGCCGCCGCCGAGAACAGGAGCCGCCCGATGTCGCCCCGGGCGTTGGCGATGTCCTCGCCGCCGGTCTCGATGGTGTTGTCGTCCAGGCACAGCAGGGCGCGGTAATCCTGTTCGGACAGCCCGCCCAGATGGGCGGCGATGGCCTGTTCGGGCAGGGGCCGGCCCCGCGCATCGACCAGGCTGGGGGCGTTGCGGGGCAGCCGGGACAGCGCCAGCGTGGTGCCGCCGAGCTCGAACACGCCCGAGACCTTCAGGTTCTTGCGCTGATGGCGGAAGGCATAGGGCTCGTTGCGGGGAAAGCCGTAGAGAAGCCGCAGATAGGCTTCCATGGTGGTGGTCTTTCCCGCCTCGTTCGGGCCATGGATGATGTGGAAATCCGAATCGCGGCCGCCCGGTCCGAAATCGAAGGCCCTGCCCGAGAACTGGCCGAAGAAGTCGAGGACCAGCGCGCGCAGGCGCATCAGCGGCTGCCCCCCTTCATCCGGGCGAGCACCCGCTCGGCGCCCGCCGCGGCCAGGCGGGCGGCCAGCGCGGCCAGGGCCGCCTCGTCGGCGACCAGCGTAGCGCGGCGCGGGGCGGGAAGCTCGGCCAGAAGCGCCTCCAGCCGGGCGCGGGCATCGGCCCGGAAGCCCTCCTCGGCGCGGATCAGGTCCATGATCCGCCCCAGCTCGTCGGTGGCGCCCTGGCCCGCGGCGCTGCCGGGGGCGATGTCGATGACGAGCTTCTCCAGCCACAGCCGGCCGGTCTCGCGTGCGATGCCGCGCGCCGTCTCGGCCCACATGTCCCGGTCGCGCAGGATCTGCCAGCGCCGTGGCGACTGCCCGGTCAGGGTCAGCCGGACCGCGCCGAAATCCGATTGCAGCGCCTGCGCCGCCGCGCGCAGGCGCGCGCGGATCGCGTCGCGCAGCGCATCGTCGCCGTCATCGCCGGGCACGGGCAGGTCGATCGCCACGAATTCCAGCACCGAGGTCGGCACCTCGGCCACCGAGATGCCGCCATCGATGGTGATCAGTGTGGCCGATTTCGGCCCCGTCTCGCCCATGTCGCGTCCCTGCGGCGTGCCGGGCATCACGATCCAGGGGGCGGTGGCGTGGATCTGCCGGCGGTGGACATGGCCCAGCGCCCAGTAGTCGAAGCCATGGGCGGCAAGCTCGGCCGGCGTGCAGGGGGCATAGACGTCATGCCCCGCCGCCCCGGCCAGCGAGCTGTGCAGCATGCCGATATTCACCGCCCCCGGCACCGGCGGGCCAAATTTCGGCAGCAGGCTCTCGGGCGCGCGCCGCTGGGCGAAGCTGACGCCGTGGATCCAGACATCGTCGGTCAGCCGGACCCGGCCGCCGCGCCCGTCGAAGACATGCACATTGTCGGGCAGGTCGATCGCGCCGCTGATCGGGTTCTCGGCATCATGGTTGCCCCTGATGCAGAACACGCGGATCGCGCGGTCGCGCAGGCGGTCGAACTCGGCGATCACGAAGGCCCCGGTCCGGGCGCTGCGCTGCTGGCCGTCGAACAGGTCGCCGGCGATCAGCACCGCGGCGACATTCTCGGCTATTGCCGCATTGACGATGCGCGAAAGCGCGACACGCGTCGCGGTCGCGGCCTGCTCGGCCAGATCCGGGTCGCGCAGGACCAGCGATTTCAGGGGCGAATCGAGATGGATGTCGGCGGTGTGCAGCAGCTTCAGCATCTGTCCCCCGGATGCGCCCTGCCGCCGCATCGGCTCGGCACAGCCATGCCGCACAGCCTAGCGGTGCCGCCATCCGCGGACAAGCCGGCCGCACCCCCGCCCCGGCGCGGCGGCGATGCCGCCCGGGTCAGACCAGCGCCGCCGCCATGCCGCCGGCGGCCAGCAGCATCACCACCAGCCAGGGCGGCGCGCGCCAGACGGTCAGCAGCAGGAACCCGCCCAGCGCCAGCGCGAAATCTCCGGCGCCGGCGATCGCCCCGGTCCAGAGCGGATCGTGCAGCGCCGCGCCCAGCACCCCGACCACCGCCGCGTTCGCCCCGCGCATCGCCGCCTGCATGGCCGGGCGGGTGCCGATCAGGTCGCCAAACGCCAGCGCCCCGGCAAGCAGCAGGAACCCGGGCAGGAAGATCGCCGCCAGCGCCAGCGCCGCGCCGGGCAGGCCGCCCGCCCCCGGTGCGATGACCGCCCCGGCATAGGCGGCGAAGGCGAACAGCGGTCCCGGCATCGCCTGTGCCGCCC
>RFGB01000277.1 GCA_003697125.1 Alphaproteobacteria bacterium | reverse complement strand
GTCCTGGAGCGCATCAGGATGGTCTCGGTTTCCAGATAGGGGCCGTCGCGGCGCGCGCCCGAGACGATCGAGCCGTTGGTGACGCCGGTTGCGGCGAAGATGACATGCTGGGTGACCATCTCGTCGCGGGTATACTTGCGGTCCAGATCGGTGATCCCCGCCCGCCTGGCGCGGGCCTTCTCGTCCTCGTTGCGGAAGATCAGCCGGCCCTGCATCTGGCCGCCCATGCATTTCAGCGCCGCGGCGGCCAGGACCCCCTCGGGCGCACCGCCCGAGCCCATATACATGTCGATGCCGGTCTTGGCCGATTCGGCGCAGTGGATCACCCCGGCGACGTCACCGTCGGTGATCAGGCGGATGCGGGCGCCGGTGGCGCGGATCTCGCGCACCAGCTCGTCATGGCGGGGCCGTTCCAGCACGCAGCAGGTGATGTCGGCCGGTGCCACGCCCTTGGCGCGGGCCAGCGTCAGGATGCGCTCGGTGGGCGTCATGTCCAGATCGACGATCCCTTCAGGATAGCCCGGCCCGATGGCCAGCTTGTCCATGTAGACATCGGGCGCGTGCAGCATCGAGCCGCGCGGCCCCATCGCGATCACCGACAGGGCGTTGGGCATGTCCTTGGCGCACAGGGTGGTGCCTTCCAGCGGGTCGAGGGCGATGTCGACCGCCGGGCCCTGGCCGGTGCCGACCTCCTCGCCGATATACAGCATCGGCGCCTCGTCGCGCTCGCCCTCGCCGATGACCACGACTCCCTGGATGTCGAGCATGTTGAGCTGGGCGCGCATGGCGTCGACCGCGGCCTGATCGGCGGCCTTCTCGTCGCCGCGCCCGATCAGCCGCGCCGCGGCGATCGCCGCCGCCTCGGACACGCGGGCCAGGCCCAGCGACAGCATGCGGTCGGAAAAGATCTCGCTCGTGTCAGGCATCGCTTCCTCGTTCGCCGGGGGTCTTGGTCGGGGCCCCTTCCTGCCGTTGTCTTCGGCCATCGCCGCGGTCGAGGCAAGGGAAACCTCCCCCGCGGGGCGGGTCGGTCACACCTGCTCGATGCGCAGCGCCACCGGCGGGGCGAGGCAGACATCGAGCGCGCCGATCTCCGCCAGCGCCGCGGCCAGGCGGCCGCGCTCGGCCGGATGGGTGACGATGACCACCGGCGCGGCCGCCCCGCTGTGGCCATACTGGCGCATGGTGTCGATGGAGATTCCGTGGCTGCCCAGCACCGTGGCCACTCGCGCCAGCGTGCCCGGCGCGTCATGCAGCGCCAGGCGCAGATAATGTGCCGCCGGCGCCCCGGCCGAGGAGCGCGGGGCGGCGGCCAGCCGCGCCGCGGCGCGGCCCAGGGCGGGGCGGTTGACGCCGCGGGCGATGTCGATCACGTCGCCGAGAATGGCCGAGGCGGTGGGCCCCGCCCCCGCGCCCGGCCCCTCCAGCGTGATCTGGCCCACGAAATCGCCCTCGATCACCGCCGCATTGGTCACCCCGTCGAGCTGGCCGATCGCCGAGGATGCCGGCACCAGGCAGGGCTGCATGCGCTGTTCAAGCCCGTCGTCGTTCATCCGCGCCACGCCGAGGAGCTTGATGCGATAGCCCATGTCGGCGGCCTGGCGGATGTCGGGCAGGGTGATGTGGGCGATGCCCTCGATGGCGATGGCGTCGAAGTCGATGCGGGTGCCGAAGGCGAGGCTGGCCAGAAGCGCGAGCTTGTGCGCCGCGTCGAAGCCGCCGACATCGGCCTCGGGGTCGGCCTCGGCATAGCCCAGCCGCTGCGCCTCGGCCAGCACCCGGGCATAGTCGGCCCCGGTCCTCTCCATCTCGGTCAGGATATAGTTGCAGGTGCCGTTCATCACCCCCATCACCCGGGTGATGGCATTGGCCGCAAGCCCCTCGCCCAGCGCCTTGACCACCGGGATCCCGCCCGCAACGGCGGCCTCGAAGCGCAGGGCGGCGCCGCGGGCCTCCGCCAGCTCGGCCAGCGCATTGCCGTGATGGGCCAGCATCGCCTTGTTGGCGGTCACCACGTGGATGCCGCGTTCCAGCGCCGCCTCGACCGCGGCCTTGGCCGGGCCGTCCTCGCCGCCGATCACCTCGATCAGGCAGTCGATGTCGGGCCGGCGCGCCAGCGCCACCGGATCGTCGGACCATTCCAGCGCCGAGATGTCCGCGCCGCGGTCCTTGCGGCGGCTGCGCGCCGAGACCGCCACGATCTCGACCGAGCGCCCCGCACGGGCGGCGATCAGCCCGCCATGGGCGCGGAGCATGCGGATCACGCCGGTTCCGACGGTCCCGAGACCTGCGATCGCGATGCGGAAGGGCTGGGTCATGGCGCTCTCCGTGGCCGGGCGACGGGCGAGATGCCTAGCCGAGGGACGGGCGCGCTGCAAGCGCGCCGGGCGGGCGATGGGGCCGCGCCGCCGGATCGGCCGCCGCCCGCGCGCCGGTTCCCTTATGCCGAAACCCGCTTCATGATGGGCCGGGCGGCCGGCCTGGATGCGCCGTCCGCTTCGCATCGGGGAAGACGCATGCGCAAGACCATTCTCCTCACCGGTGCCACCGACGGCATCGGCCTGCTGACGGCCGGAATCCTGGCCGCGGAGGGCCATCGCGTGCTGCTGCATGGCCGCGACGCCGACAGGCTGCAGGCCGCGGCGCGCGCGGTGGGCGGCATGACCGAGACCTGCCTTGCCGATCTTTCGAGGCTGGATCAGGCGGCGGCGCTGGCCGATGCGGTGCGCGCGCGCCATGACCGGCTGGACGTGCTGATCAACAATGCCGGGGTCCTGAAGGCCCCCCGGTCCGTGACGGACGAGGGGCTGGATGTGCGTTTCGTGGTGAACACGCTTGCCCCCTACGTCCTGACCCGGCGTCTTCTGCCGGTCATCCCGGCCGATGGGCGGGTGGTCAACCTGTCCTCTGCCGCCCAGGCGCCGGTGGATGTGGATGCGCTGCTGGGCCGGCGGCGGCTTGCCGGGATGGAGGCCTATGCCCAGAGCAAGCTTGCCCTGACGATCTGGACACAGGAGATGGCGCGCGCCCATCCCGGCGGCCCCGTCTTCATCGCCGTCAATCCCGGTTCGCTTCTGGCCACGAAGATGGTGAAGGAAGGCTTCGGCATCGCCGGCAATGACCCGCGCGCGGGGGCCGACATCCTGCGCCGCGCGGCGCTGTCGGAGGAATTCGCCACGGCCTCGGGGCGCTATTTCGACAATGACAATGGCCGCTTTGCCGCACCCCATCCGGCCGCGCGCGATCCGCGCCATGTTGCCGAGGTGATGGCGGCCATCGAGTCGCTTGCCGCGCCCTGGCTCGACCTCTGACCGGCGGCAGGCCCCCAGCCGATGTGCCTTGCGTTCAGACCCGCAGCGCCTCGATCTCGCGCGCCATGTCCTCGGCCAGATCGCGGATCACCCGGTCGGGGGCGCCGCGGTGCAGTTCGACGCGCAGCGCGGTGACATAGGCCTGAAAGCGCCTGGCAAGCCGCGCGGGGTCGCTGTCGGGGGCGATCTCGCCCCGGTCGCGGGCGGCGGCGAAGGCGCGGGTGAACTCGGCGGCCATCTCGTCGAGATGCTCCTGCGCCGCCCGCGCGATGGCGGGATCGGTGGCGCGGGTGTCGACCAGCGTCCGCGTCAGCATGCAGGCCTGGCGCGCGGCATCCTCGGGCGGCAGATCGGCATAGGCGCGCAGATGCGCGGCCAGCGCGGCCAGCGGCGATTCCGCACGCGCCAGCGCCGCGCGGAAGGCGTCGCGCGAACGCTGGAAATAGCGCCCGAGCGCCAGCAGATACAGGTTTTCCTTGCTGTCGAAGGCGGCGTAGATGCTGCCGGGCTTCATCTTCAGCGCGGCTTCCAGATCCCTGAGCGAGGTGGCGTGGTAGCCCTTGCGCCAGAACAGCGCCATCGCGGCATCCAGCGCCGCGTCCCGGTCATAGCTGGCTGCGCGCGCCATCGGCCGGCCCCATTTCCGCCAGTCGGGTCAGGATGCGAGCGTAATTCTCCACCTCCTGCGCGCCGGTGACAAGGTATCGGCGGTCGAACACCATCGCCGGCACGCCGCGAACGCCCTGGTTGAGCCAGAAGGCCTCATGCGCGCGCACCTCCTCGGCAAAGCGCTGATCGCGCAGCACGGCCAGCGCCTCGTCGCGATCAAGCCCGATCCCGCCCGCGACATCGGCCAGCACCTGCGGGTCGGCCATGTTGCGCCCCTGCGTGAAATGCGCCCGGAACATCGCCATCTTCAGATCATGCTGGCGGCCCTGCGTGCCGGCCCAGTGCAGCAGCTGATGCGCGGCGAAGCTGTTCCAGATCCGGCTGTCCTCCCCGAAGCGGAAGGCGAAGCCCAGATCGGCGCCCAGCGCGGCCATCTGGCGGCGGCTGGCCTCGGACTGCGCGGCGGTGGCGCCGTATTTCTCGGCCACATGCTCGCGCAGGTTCTGCCCCTCGGGCGGCATGTCGGGGTTCAGCTCGAACGGGTGCCAGTGGATCTCGGCCGCCGTGCCGGTCTGCTCCAGCGCGCGGGCAAGCTGCAGATAGCCGATGATGCACCACGGGCACATCACGTCCGAGACGATGTCGATGCGAAGGGGAGGGGCGTTGTTCATGCGACTTTCCGAAAGAAGGGGCGGCCGGACCCGGCCGCCCGCCCCGGGTCATTCCGCCGCCGCGGGGGTCTTGCGTTCCCAGGCGTATTTCTCGAACACCTTGTCCACCGGCGTCCTGGCGAAGTGATTGACGTAGTTCGACATCACCTTCTGCGCCACGCCGAGGATGACTTCCAGGACATTCGTCGTGGTATAGCCCGCATCGAGGAAGGCCTGGGTGTCGGCCTCGTCCACGAAGCCGCGGTTGCGCACCACCTTCCGCGTGAATTCGCGCAGCGCTTCCAGCTTGGGGTCGGGCAGCGGCGTCTCGTTGCGCAGCGCCTCGGTGATCGCGTCGTCCACGCCCATCATCTTGGCGATGCCGGTATGGGCGGGCACGCAGTAGTGGCATTCATGCTCGACATTGACCGTCTGCCAGACCACGGTCTTTTCCTCCTTGGTCAGGCTGGTGTTCAGGAACGCCTTGTGCGCCACCTGATAGGCCTCGAGCAGGCCGGGCGCGTCGGCCATGGTGCCGTGCAGGCCGGGGATGCGGCCATTGGCCTTCAGCGAGGCCTCCAGCAGCGGCCTGGCGGCCTCGGGGGCGGTTTCGAGCGTGTGGATGGGGAATTCGGCCATGGGATCGTCCTCTCTCGGTGGCAGGTTGGCGGGGCGCCGGCCTGGTCCGGCTTGCCAGGCGATCATCTAGGCCGAGTTGAGCGATCGCTCAAGATCTGATTTGAGCGTTCACTCAAACGTGAGGCCGCGGCGCATATGGGGCGCCATCGGGGCCGTCACGGCGCCCAGCGATGTCCGACCGCCTGTTCCGAGACATCCCACAGCCGCTGCATCACCGGCTTGTCATGGGCATGGGGGTTCAGCCTGCCGCGGCCGACCGGGCCGACCATCTGCATGAAGCCGGTGGGGCCGTAGAGCGCGCGCTGCTCCAGCCCTTCTTCGGTCGCGCGCATCACCTCGGGCCAGGCACCCCGCTCGGCGCTTTGCACCAGCGGCGTCTTGGTCATCAGCCACCAGGCAAGGCGCGTCATCCGGCTGCCGCTGGTGGAAATCAGCGAGGTGGCCGAGGATCCGGGGTGGCACACCAGAACCTGCACCCCGGTCCGGCCAGCCGCCGCGAGCCGGTCTTGCAGTTCATAGGCGAACATCATCTGCGCCAGCTTGCTTTGGGAATAGGCGGTGTTGGGGCGGTAGCCGCGCTCCCAGTTCAGATCGTCGAAATTGATCGTCCTCAGCCCCAGATTGTAGCCTAGGCTGGCCACCACGACGATCCGGCCGCGCGATTCCTCGATCCGTTCGAAGAGCAGGCCGTTCAGCAGGAAATGACCGAAATGGTTGGTGCCAAGCTGGCTTTCGAAACCGTCCTCGGTCAGTTGGCGCGTCGGCACCTGGGCGATGGCGGCGTTGTTGATCAGCGCGTCGATGCGGGGCACGGTGCGCAGCACCTCCGCGGCCGCCGCGCGCACGCTGGCGAGCGAGGCCAGGTCCATGCGGATGAAGGCGACATCGGCGCCGTCGCCGAGCTCCTTTTTCAGCGCGTCGATGGCCGCGCGCGACTTCTCGGGCGAGCGGTTCAGCATCACCACCCGCGCGCCCCTGGACAGCAGGATGCGCGTGGCCTGAAAGCCGGTGCCCGAGCTGGCGCCGGTGATGACATAGGTCTTGCCCGAAAGATCGCCAAGACGCTCGGGCGTCCAGCCCCGCGGTCCGAATGTCGTGTCCGCCATGCTCGAGTTTCCTTCGCCCGGTGGAGAGGGGTCCGCCATGCGCCGGCGGGCGTGGGCGGTCAGATGGGCATCGCGCAGCGATCGGAAAAGGGCCGGATCTTCCCCGATCGCATGCCCGATGGCCCCGATCCGGCCGAGGCCCGCGCCCCCGCCGGTCAGCCTGCCGCGCCGCGCCGGAGCCCGGTCGGGGCGTTCGTCACGCGCCACCCGCCCGGGCCGATCGATGCCCCGCGGGGTTGCGGCGCTTCCGCCTGCCGGTGCCCGATGTCGCGGCGGCCCGGCGTCGGGGTCGGGATGGCGCGGGGGCGGCCATGGTCAGGCGCCGCAGTGCCTCGGCGGGCCGCGCCGGGCGGCGCGCGGCCGGACGATCAGCGGGGCCGACCAGATGGCGGCAAGCCCGGCAGCCATGGCGAGATAGCCCAGGCCCAGGGCGCGCTGTTCGCCGATCAGATAGCTGTTGCACAGCCGCTCCGGCGCATGGGTGTAGAGGAAGGCCATCACCGCGGCCATGCTGACCGCCTGCGCCTTCAGCACCGCGCGCAGGAGCGGATGCGCCCGCGCCCAGCCCGCCGCCAGCGGCAGGCCGAGAAGAAGCGGCAGGGTGGCGAACTTGGCCGCCTCCCAGCGCGGATCGGTCAGGGCGGCATCGATCGCGCGCGGCAGCATCCAGACCGCGAGGCAGGACAGGGCGATCACCAGCGCCGCCCAGCCGCCGGCGTTCCAGCGCCCGCGCCCGAAGGGCAAGAGCGGCGCGATGAGCGCGCCGGCCAGCGCCAGCATCGGCATCTGCACCAGCACATGGCTCGGCG
>RFGB01000276.1 GCA_003697125.1 Alphaproteobacteria bacterium | reverse complement strand
GTGGCGATGCCGCGCGCGGCCAGCGCCTCGGCCGCCTTCAGGCATTCGCCCAGGCGGGCGCCCAGCGACAGGAGCGCGACGCGCCCGCCCTCGCGCAGGATCCGCCCCTTGCCGATCGGCAGCGGCACGCCGCGGGCGGGAAGCTCGACGCCGGTGCCCTCGCCGCGGGGATAGCGGAAGGCGATCGGCCCCGAATCATGGGCCGCGGCGGTGGCGACCATGTGCATCAGCTCCGCCTCGTCCGCCGCCGCCATGACGGTGAAGCCGGGCAGATTGGCCAGATAGGCGATGTCGAAGGCTCCGGCATGGGTCGGACCGTCCGCGCCCACCAGACCGGCGCGGTCGATGGCGAAGCGCACCGGCAGCCCCTGGATGGCGACATCATGCACCACCTGGTCGTAACCGCGCTGCAGGAAGGTTGAGTAGATCGCGCAGAAGGGCCGCATCCCGGCCGCGGCCAGCCCGGCCGAGAAGGTGACCGCGTGCTGTTCGGCGATGCCGACATCGAAGGTCCGGGCCGGGAATCGGGCGCCGAACAGGTCGAGCCCGGTGCCGTCGGGCATCGCCGCGGTGACCGCGACGATGCGCGGGTCCGCCTCGGCCTCGGCGATCAGGGCCCGGGCGAAGACCCGGGTATAGCTGGGCGCGTTGGCCCGGGCCGCCAGCGGGCGACCGGTGGCGATGTCGAAGCGCCCCACGCCATGGCCGCAGTCGCGCGCCGCCTCGGCCGGGGCATAGCCCTTGCCCTTGCGGGTGATGACATGGACCAGCGTCGGCCCGTCGGCCCGGGCGCGCACGGTCCGCAGCACCGGCAGCAGCTGGTCGAGGTCGTGCCCGTCGATCGGCCCGACATAGGAGAAGCCCAGCTCCTCGAACAGCGTGCCGCCCACGGTCATGCCCTTCAGCAGCTCCTTGGCGCGGCGGGCCCCCTCCTGGAGCGGGCCGGGCATCAGCCGCGCCAGCCCCTTGGCCGCCGCGCGCAGGTCCTGGAAGGGCGCGCCGGCATAGAGGCGGGCCAGATAGGCCGACATCGCGCCGACCGGCGGGGCGATCGACATCTTGTTGTCGTTGAGGATGACGATCATCCGCCGGCCGAGATGGCCGGCATTGTTCAGCCCCTCATAGGCCATGCCCGCCGACAATGCGCCATCGCCGATCACCGCGACCACGTCGCCCAGCCCCTCGGGGCAGCTGCCGCCCAGCTCGCGCGCCATGACGAAGCCCAGCGCCGCCGAGATCGAGGTCGAGGAATGCGCCGCGCCGAACGGGTCATGGACGCTCTCGGCGCGCCGGGTGAAGCCCGACAGCCCCCCGCCCTGACGCAGGGTCAGGATGCGGTCGCGCCGCCCGGTCAGGATCTTGTGGGGATAGCACTGATGGCCGACATCCCAGATCAGCTTGTCGCGCGGCGTGTCGAAGACCGCGTGCAGCGCGACGGTCAGTTCGACCACGCCGAGCCCGGCCCCCAGATGCCCGCCGGTCTGGCTGACCGCCCAGATCGTCTCGGCGCGCAGCTCGCCCGCAAGGCGGCGCAGATCGGAATCGGACAGCTGCCGCAGGTCCGCCGGGCCGCGGATGCGGTCGAGCAGCGGCGTCGTCGGACGCTGGATCTGTGCGCTGTCGGTCATCGTCGCCTCTCCCGGTCAGGCGCTGCGGGCGATCGCGAACCGTGCCGCCGCACGCAGCGGATCCGCCGCGGGGCCGAACCCGGCCAGGGCCGCGATGGCCTCGTCGACCAGCGCGGCGGCATGGGCCCGGGCGCCGTCGAGCCCCAGCAGCCCCACGAAGGTCGCCTTCCCCGCCGCGGCGTCCTTGGCCAGGCGCTTGCCGGCGACCGATTCCTCTCCGGTCACGTCGAGGATGTCGTCATGGATCTGGAAGGCAAGCCCCATGGCCCCGGCATAGGCGCCCAGCGCCGCCCGCGCCCCGGCCGGTGCCGCGGCCAGGATGGCGCCGGCCTCGGCGGCGAAGCGGATCAGCGCGCCGGTCTTCAGCTGCTGCAGCCGGGTGATCGCGGCCAGGTCCAGCGGTTGCGGCGCGCAGGCCGCGGCGATGTCGATCGCCTGGCCGCCGACCATGCCGCCCACGCCCGCGGCGTCGGCCAGCGCGCGGCACAGCTCGGCCCGCACGGCGCCCTCGGGATGGGTCGCGGGATCGGCGAGGATGGCGAAGGCGAGGCTGTGCAGCGCGTCCCCGGCGAGCACCGCGGTGGCCTCGTCCCAGGCCACGTGCACGGTGGGCAGGCCGCGGCGCAGATCGTCGTCATCCATGCAGGGCAGGTCGTCATGGACCAGCGAATATGCGTGCAGGCATTCCACCGCCGCGGCCGCGCGCAGGGCGCGCGGTTCGGGAACGCCGAACAGTGCCGCCGCGGCGATGGTCAGGAAGGCGCGCAGCCGCTTCCCCGGGCCCAGCGCCGCATGGCGCATCGCCGCGGCGATGCGCTCTTCCGCGCCCGCGGGGCGCGGAAGCAGCGCGTCGAGGCAGGCCTCGACGCGCGATGCGGCCTCGGCAAGCGTCCGCCGGAACTCTGGCTGCTGCATCCCCGGCCCCGGCTCAGCCGTTCTCGGCCCGGCTGGTGCCGGTGGGCTGCCCGTCCGGCCCCAGGGTGATGATCGCCACCTTCTCCTCGGCCGCCTTCAGCTTCTCCTCGCAATGGGCGCGCAGCGCGGCGCCGCGCTCGTAGAGCGCGATCGATTCCTCCAGCGGGACCGCGCCCGATTCGAGCTTCTCGACCACCGCCTCGAGCGCGGCCATCGCCTCCTCGAAGCTCATCTCGGCAATCGGCTTCTCGGTCATCGGGACCACTCCATCAGCGTGGCGACATGGGCGGCGACCGATCCTGCGAGCGCATCGAGGTCGTAGCCGCCTTCGAGCGTGGAGATCACCCGCCCCCCGCACAGCCGGCGCGCGGCCGCGCACAGCCGGCCGGTCAGCCAGGCATAGTCGTCCTCGACCCATTCGAGGCCGGCCAGCGGATCGGCGGCATGGGCGTCGAAGCCCGCCGAGATGACCATCAGGTCCGGGCGGAAGGCGTCGAGCGCGGGCAGGATCAGCGTTTCCGCCCGTTCGCGCATCAGGCTTCCATCCGATCCCGGCGGCAGCGGGATGTTGAGGACATTGCCATGGGCGCCGCGTTCGTCGGGGGCGCCGGTGCCCGGCCACAGCGGCATCTGGTGGGTCGAGATGAACAGGATGTCCGGGTCGTCCCACACCAGCGCCTGGGTGCCGTTGCCGTGATGGACGTCGAAATCGACGATGGCGACCCGGCCTGCGCCCAGCGCGATGGCGCTGCGCGCGGCGATCACCGCATTCGCGAACAGGCAGAAGCCCATCGGCCGTTCGGCCTCGGCATGATGGCCGGGCGGGCGCACCGCGAGGAAGGCGTTGGTGGCCGCGCCCGACATCACCAGCTCGGCGGCGCGCCGCTGGGCGCCCGCGGCATGCTGCGCGGCCTGCAGCGAGCCGGGCGACAGCCAGGTGTCGGGGTCGAGCGGGTGGAACCCCTCGGCGGGAAGGCTGGCGCGCAGCCGGTCGATGTGGCGCTGGGGATGGGCAAGGCGCAGCAGCGCGTCATCGCCCGCCGGGGCGGATTCGCGCATGAGCCCGGCGAAGGCGGGGGCATCCAGCGCGCGGGCGATCGCCTCCAGCCGCGCCGCCCGTTCGGGATGGCCGCGCGGGGTGACATGGCGCAGGCAGGCTTCATGGGTCAGAAGGGCGGTGGTCATCGGGCCTCGCTCGGTCGCGCCGGCGAACCTAGCCGCAGGCGCGGGCGGCGGCAACCGGGGCGCGCGCCGCGGCGGCCGCCGCCCGGG
>RFGB01000004.1 GCA_003697125.1 Alphaproteobacteria bacterium | reverse complement strand
GCGGGGGTCGTGCGGCCGGCCTGCGCCACCGGGCCCGCGGCATGACCGCCCCCGCCCCGGCAGCCCCCGCAACCCCGCGGCCGGTGGTGCTGCACTATCACCTGTTCAAGAATGCGGGCACCTCGCTCGACGCGATCCTGAAGGCGCATTTCGGCCAGGCCTGGGTCAGCCGCGAATTCGACGGCCCCGCGCTGCAGAACTTCCGCGCCGTCGGCGACTGGATCGCCGCAACCCCGCAGGCGGCGGCCTTCTCCTCGCACACCGCCATGGGGCCGGTGCCGCGGATCCCGGGCGTGCGGGTGCATTCGGTGCTGTTCCTGCGCCACCCGCTGGACCGCATCCGTTCGGCCTATGCCTTCGAACGCCGCCAGGATGCCGACAGCTTCGGCGCGCGGCTGGCCAAGACGACCGATCTGGAAGGCTATGTGCGCACCCGGCTCGACACCCCGCAGGACCGCTTCTGCGAGAATTTCCACGCCTTCCGTCTGGCCGCCTTCCATCGCGATCCGGATCTGGGCGAGTTCGACCGCGCCAGGCTGGGGCTGGAGAAGCTGACCGTCGCGGGGCTGGTCGAGCATTTCGACGCCTCGGTGGCGCTTCTGGCCGCGAAGATCGCCGCCGATTTCCCCGGCTTCACGCCCGGATCCGCCCATGCCAATCGCGGCGAGGGGGCCGGGCAGCCGCTGGCCGAGCGGCTGGCGGCCATGCGCGCCCAGCTGTCGGCCGAGACCTGGGCGCTGCTCATGCAGCGCAATGCCGACGATCTGGCGCTGTGGGAGATGGCCGCGGCGCGGCTGCGGCGCGAGGCGGCCGAGGCCGGCACCCCCCTGCCGCTGCCCGACGAGAGCCGCCGCCCCCCCCGCCGGCGCGGCCGGCCGCAGCTGGTCCTGGGCATCGCGCGCAACCATGACGTCGCCGCCTGCCTGTTCGACGGGCAGGATTTCGCGGTGCTGGCCGAGGCCGAGCGGGTGACGGGCGAGAAGCACGCCACCGGTCCCGCCCATCTGGGCCCGGCGCTGGCCGCGGCGCTGGCCGAGATCGGGGCCGAGCCCGGCGATGTCGAGGCGGTGGCGCTGGCCGAGACCGACAAGGAGCGCGGCGACCGCATCGCCGGCCTGCACATGCACCGCCCGGGCATGGCGCCGCTGGCGCCGCTGGGGCCGCGCGACCGGCTGGCCGCCATGCCCTTCGCGCTGTCGGGGCTGGCGGGGATCCGCGCCGACGTGCCGGCATTCCTTGTCTGCCACCACCTGGCCCATGCCGCCGGCGCCGTCTTCCAGTCGGGCTTCGCATCGGCCACGGTGATCGTGGCCGACGGCTACGGATCCTGCTGCGGCACGGCCGCCTACCGCTATGACGGGTCGTTCCTGCGGCTGGAGGATCTGACCGATTCCACCCTGCTGGGCTGGCGGCATCTGGCCTTCGGCGCCATGGCGCGCGAGATCGACAAGGACCGCACCCATGTGCTGGACCTCTCGGGCAAGATCATGAGGCTCAATGCCTATGGCACCCCGCGCGCCGCATGGGTCGAGGCGCTGACGGAACGCTTCTTCGACGGGGATTTCGACGCCTATCGCCGCGCCTGGCGGCTGTGGAACGGCGCGGGGCTGGCGCTGCCGCTCGGGGTCGGGCCGGATGCGCCGGAACTGGCCGCCAACCGCGACAGCCATTCGGTGGACGACCCCGTCTTTCGCGACCTCGTCGCCTCGATGCAGGAGGCCTTCGCCCGCCGCATCGCCGCCCTGGCCGCCGCGGCGGTGGAACGCACCGGCATCCCGCGGCTGGTGCTCGCGGGGGGATGCGCGCTCAATGTGCTGGCCAATGCCCGGCTGATCGACCGGTTCGGGGCGGAAAACGTCTATGTCCAGCCCACCGCCGGCGACAGCGGGCTGGGCATCGGCGCGGCGGCGCTTGCCGCCGCGCATCTGTCGGGCAGCCCGCTGCACCGCTTCCCGGGCGACGCGCCGGCGCGGCGGTCGCCCTTCCGGGGGCTGTCGGCCAGCCCCCCGCCCGATCCGCTGCCCGCGGCGATCGCCGCGATCGCGATGCCCGAGGACGACCCGGCCACCCCCCGCGAACTGGCCCGGCGGCTGGCCGATGGCGCGGTCCTGGGGCTGATCCGCGGCCGGGGCGAGATCGGGCCGCGCGCGCTGGGGGCCCGGTCGATCCTGGCCGGCGGCCGGGGGGCGGAGATGCGCGCGCGGCTGAACGAAAGGGTCAAGATGCGCGAATGGTGGCGACCCTTCGCCCCCGTCCTGCGCGCCCCGGACGTGGCCCGGTTCTTCGCCGGCACCCCCGGCCCGGCCGCCGAGGCGATGCTGACGGTGCTGACCGTGCGCCCGGAATGGCGCGAGGCGCTGGCCTCGGCCTGCCACGAGGATGGCACGGCGCGGGTGCAGGTGATCCCCGCGCGCGCGGCCAACCCGCTTCTGTGGGACATCCTGGAAGCCCATGGCGCGATCACGGGGGTGCCGGTGCTGATCAACACCTCGTTCAACCGCGGCGGCCGGCCGATCCTGAACGGCTTTGCCGAGGCCGCCGCCATGCTGGCCGAGACCGGGCTCGACGGTTTCTGGCAGGCGGGGCGTCTGTTCCTGCGCGGAGACGGGGCATGAGCGGCGCGCGCTTCCTGGCCGAGGAATACCGCGACCGGTTTCCCGACCTGCAGAGGATCCTGGCCGACAATCCCGGCTATGACCTGGCCCGCCACTTCGCCACCCACGGGCTGGCCGAAAGCCGGCATCTCTCGGCAGCCCCGGCCGCGGGGGTCGATGCGGCCTTCGTCTCGGGCGGGGGCTTCCTCTTCGTCTCGGGCTGGATCGACGACAGCTTCCTGCGGCGCAACCTCTTCGCCGAGCCGCCCCTCTCGGCGCGGATCGCCATGTCGTTCCACGACATTCCGGTGCCCGAGGGGGCGATCCTGCGCACCTACCGGCGCGACGTGAAGGAGGCGCGGGGGCTTCTGGAGGATGCCGATCTGGGCTTCGTGATGTTCTTCCGCCTGCCCGACGGGGTGCCCCCCGCGGACCGGATGACGCTGACGCTGACCGCGGGGGGGCGCTGCGTGCGCATCGAGGGCATCGCCCCGCGCATCGTCTCGGACGGCTATCTCGTCTCCTACTATCTGGGCTTCTTCAAGGCGCTGGAAGCGGGGCGCCATCATCTGGCGGGCTGCATGGAGGCCTATCGCCGCCACGGGGCGACGCTGGTCGCGCTGTGGCAGGATCACCTGGCCGTCACCGGGGTGGCGGGGGTGCTGGATCTGGGCGCCCCGCGCGGCCGGCCCGCCTTCAGCGCGCTGACGGTGTTCTTCGGCAAGCTGGAATTCCTGCACGCCCAGGCCGCGGCGCTCTATCCCAGGCTGGCCGAGGCGGGGGGCGAACTCGTCGCGGTGGTCAACACGCCGGGCCTTGCCACCCAGGCGGCCGAGCTGATGCGCTATGCCCATGCCCTGCACGGCCTGCCGATCCGCCTGGTGGTGATGGAGGGCAATGCCGGCTTCGCCCGGGCCAACAACATCGCCGCCGGGCTCGCCCGCTCGGACCGATTCCTGTGCCTCAATCCGGATGTCTTTCCCATGGACCGCACCGACTGGGGCGCCTTCGCCGCCCGGATGGCGGGGCTGGAGGCGGGCGAGATCCTGGGCGCCCGGCTGCACTATGCCGACGGGGCGGTGATGCATGACGGGATGACCATCCTCGCCGACCCGCTTCCCCGCCCGCCCGACGCCCCGACGGCGGGGGCGGTGCTTCTGCGCGTCGACCATCCGCTGAAGGGCGCGCCCGAGACGCTCCTCGCCCCGCCCCGCCCCGGCCCCCGGCCCGTCCAGGCGGTCACCGGCAGCTTCCTGATGATCCGGCGCGGGCTGTTCGAGGCGCTCGGCGGCTTCGCCACCGACTATGTGCATGCCTATTACGAGGATGCCGATCTGTGCCTGCGCGCCGCCCGCGCCGGGGCGGCGGTGCGCTGCGATTCCGCGATCGGGCTGATCCATCTGGAAGGCCGCGGCTCGGGCCATGACGGGCCGGGACCGGCGCGCCCGGCGATGCTGTTCAACCGCTTCCTGTTCACCGAACGCCATGCCGGACAGCTGGCCGGGCAGATGGCGGGGGGGGACGGGCCATGACCAGGATCCTGATCATCGGGCCCGGACATCGCGGCCTGCTGCCCGCCGACGCCCCGGCCCCGCCCGCGCTTGTGGCGGCCGAGGCGCTGGCCCGGGCGGCCCGGGCCCGGGATCTGGCGGTGCTGCGGCTGGCCGCGCTGGCCGCCGACACCGCCGGGCTGCGCCAGCCGCCGGGGGCGGTGCTGACCGGCCTGCCGGGCGATCCGTCCGGGGCGGGGGGCGACACGGCGCTGATCGTGCCGGCCTTCGATGCGGGGCTGATGCTGAACCGCAGCTGGTATCTGCTGGAGAGGCTGGCGGAATTCCTGCGCGCCGGCGGCTTCGCGGCGCTCGCCTTCGTCCATGGCGCCCCCGCGGGGCTCGACATCCTCGCCCTGGCGCGCCGCACCGCCCCCGGCTGCCGCACCGCCCTGGTCCTGCCCCCGGCCGAATCCGCCCCCGGCGACCGCGCCGGGGGGACCGAGGCGCGGGTGGTGGCGGCGCGGGTGCGGGCCGAGATGCTTCGGGCGGCGGATCTGGTGCTGGCCCTGCCCGGGGCGCATCCGCCCGAGGGGGTGGAGCCTGCCCGCATCCGCCCCGCCGCCGATCCGGCGGCCTGCATCGAGGCGCTGATGCGCCCCGGGGGCGCGGCCGGGCGGGGGGCGGTCCCCGCCGCGCGCAGCGCGGCTATTCCACGGTGACCGACTTCGCCAGGTTGCGCGGCTGATCGACATCGGTGCCCTTGGCCACGGCGGCGTGATAGGCGATCAGCTGGGCGGGGATGGCATAGACGAAGGGCGCCACGAAGGGGTCGGCCGGCGGCATGGTGATCACCGTCTCGGCCCCGCCGCCCGCCGCCGCGCCCGCCGCATCGGTGATCAGGATCACGCGGGCGCCGCGGGCCATGACCTCCTGCATGTTCGACAGGGTCTTGGCGAAGACCCCGTCGCCGGGGGCGAGCACGATCACCGGCACGGTGCCGTCGATCAGCGCGATCGGGCCGTGCTTCATCTCGCCCGCGGCATAGCCCTCGGCATGGATGTAGGACAGTTCCTTGAGCTTCAGCGCGCCTTCGAGGGCGAGGGGATACATCGCGCCGCGGCCCAGGAACAGCACGTCGCGGGCATGGCTGATCGCGCCGGCGGCGGCGGCGATGGCCGGTTCGGCGGACAGGGCGCGGTTCATCGCGCCGGGGACATGGGCGAGCTGGGTGACGAGGCGGGCTTCGGCGGCGGCATCCAGCCTGCCGCGCTGGCGGCCGGCGAGGATGGCGAGCATGGCGAGCACCATCAGCTGGCAGGTGAATGCCTTGGTGGAGGCCACCGAGATCTCGGGCCCGGCCAGGATCGGCAGGGCGATGTCGGCCTCGCGCGCGATGCTGCTCTCGATGTTGTTAACGACGGCGAGGATGCGCCCGGCCCGGCCGCGGGCATGGCGCAGGGCGGCCAGGGTGTCGGCGGTCTCGCCCGACTGGCTGACGAAGATCGCCACCTCGCGCCCCGACAGCGGCGGATCGCGATAGCGGAATTCCGAGGCGATGTCGATCTCGACCGGGATGCGCGCGATGCGCTCGAACCAGTATTTCGCCACATGGCAGGCATAATGGCCGGTGCCGCAGGCGACCAGCAGGATGCGGTCGGCATCCCCGAAATCGGCCCCCAGCGCCGCCGCCGCCACCCGCCCCGCCGCGGGATCGGCATAATGCCCCAGCGCCTGGGTGACGACGACGGGCTGCTCGTGGATCTCCTTCAGCATGAAGTGGCGGTGATTGCCCTTGTCGACCAGCGCGGTCTCGGGGCTGACGATCCGCACCGGGCGGTCCGCCGGCCGGCCGGCGGCATCGCGGATGACGGCGCCCGCGCGGGTCAGGATGGCGCTGTCGCCCTCCTCCAGATAGGTGATGCGGCCGGTCATCGGTGCCAGGGCGATGGCGTCCGAGCCGAGGAACATCTCCCCCTCGCCATGGCCGATGGCCAGCGGCGAGCCGCGGCGCGCGGCGACGATCAGGTCGTCATGGCCCTCGAACAGGAAGGCGATGGCGAAGGCCCCCTCCAGACGCGGCAGGACGGCCAGCGCCGCCGCCTCCGGCGACGCCCCCGCCGCCAGTTCCCGGTCGCACAGCTGGGCGATGACCTCGGTGTCGGTCTGCGAGGCGAAGGCGCGCCCCTCGGCCATCAGCTCCGCCCGCAGCTCGGCGAAATTCTCGATGATGCCGTTGTGCACCACCGCGACGCGGCCGGCCCGCTGGGGATGGGCGTTGGTCTCGCTGGGCGCGCCATGGGTCGCCCAGCGGGTATGGCCGATGCCGATGCTGCCCCCGGGCGGGTCGGCGGCGATCCGCTCGGCCAGGGCCGACAGCTTGCCCACCGCCCGGCGCATCTGCAGCCGGCCGCCATCCAGCGTGGCGATGCCGGCGCTGTCATAGCCGCGGTATTCCAGCCGCTTGAGCGCCGCGAGGAGGCGGGGCGCCACCTCGCCCTGTCCGAGGATGCCGACGATTCCGCACATGCCCTATGCCCCGTCCCGGCCCTCGCGCCCGCGCCGCGCCGCGCGCAGCCCCTCGCGTATCCTGACCGCCAGCCCCGGCTTGACCACCTGCCGCCCCCGCGCCACCGCCAGCGCCCCGTCGGGCACGTCGCGGGTGATGGTCGACCCCGCCGCGACCAGCGCGTCGGCCCCGACGGTGACCGGGGCGACGAGGGCGGCGTTCGAGCCGATGAAGGCGCGGTCGCCGATTCCGGTGCGGTGCTTCGAGACCCCGTCATAATTGCAGGTGATCGCGCCCGCGCCGATATTGGCCGCCTCGCCCACCGTGGCATCGCCGACATAGGCGAGATGGTTGATCCTGGCCCCGCGGCCGATCCCGGCTTCCTTCACCTCGACGAAATTGCCGATCCGCGCCTCGGCGCCGATCTCGGCGCCGGGGCGCAGCCGGGCGAAGGGGCCGATGCGGGCGCCCTCGGCGACATGACAGCCTTCCAGATGACAGAAGGGGAGGATCTCGGCCCCGTTCTCGACCGTCACCCCCGGCCCGAAGACGACATGGGGCCCGATCACCGTGTCGGGGCCGATCACCGTGTCGAGGCAGAGGAACACCGAGCCGGGGTCGGTCAGGGTGACGCCGGCCGCCAGCAGCTCGGCCCGGCGGCGGGCCTGGAAGGCGGCCTCGGCCGCGGCCAGCCCGGCGCGGTCGTTCACGCCCATGGTCTCGGCCTCGGGACAGGTGACCACGGCGCGCGACAGTCCTTCGGCGCGCGCCAGCGCCACGATGTCGGTCAGGTAGTATTCGCCCCGGGCATTGGCGTTGCCGATCCGCGGCAGCAGCCTGCGCAGCGCCGCGGCCTCGATGCGGAACACCCCCGAGCTGCACAGGCGGATCGCCCGTTCGGCGGCGGTCGCGTCGCGCTCCTCGACGATCCGTTCCGGCCCGTCGGGGCCCATCACCAGCCGGCCATAGCCGGCGGGATCGGCCGCCTCGAAGCCCAGCACCGTGACCGCGGCCCCCGTCCCGCGCATCGCCGCCAGCGTGGCGGGCCGGATCAGCGGGGTGTCGCCATAGAGGATCAGCACCGGTTCGGCCGCATCGGCCAGAAGCGGCAGCGCCTGCATCACCGCATGCGCCGTGCCCAGCCGTTCGGCCTGGCGCACGCAGCGCGCCGCGGGCAGCCTTGCGGCCACCTCCGCCTCCACCGCCTCGGCCCCATGACCGGTGACCACCACCACCCGCGCCGCCTCCACCGCCTCGGCCAGCGCCAGCACATGGGCGATCAGCGGCGCCCCGCCCAGAGGGTGCAGCACCTTGGGCCGATCGGAGCGCATCCGCGTTCCCTCGCCCGCAGCAAGGATCACCACGCTTTCCACGACATTCCCCCGCCTTCAGCGCGCCGCCTTGTAGCAGGCTGCGCGGGGCCAGGCAAAGACCGGCCCCGCGGGGGCTTGCGATGTGCCACCGGGCGGGGCAGAGAACGGTCCTGATCCGGCGCGGACTGGTTCCGCGCGGGGGGCGCGGAGGGTCTGGGATGGCGGGCGGACTGTTCGGAACCGACGGGGTGCGCGGGCGCGCCAACGGCCCGAACATGACCGCCGAGGCGGCGCTGCGGCTGGGCATGGCGGCGGGGCGGCATTTCCGCACCGGCAGCCATGTCCACCGGGTGGTGATCGGCAAGGACACCCGCCGCTCGGGCTACATGCTGGAATACGCCCTCACCTCGGGCTTCGCCGCGGTGGGGGTGGATGTCTTCCTGCTGGGCCCGGTGCCGACCCCGGCGGTGGGGATGCTGACACGCTCGATGCGCGCCGATCTCGGCGTGATGATCTCGGCCAGCCACAACCCGCACGAGGACAACGGCATCAAGTTCTTCGGCCCCGACGGCTTCAAGCTGTCGGATGCCGACGAGGCGGCGATCGAGGCGCTGTATCATGCCGCCCCCGCGCTGGCCGAACCCGCGGCCATCGGCCGGGCGACGCGCATCGATGACGGGCGCGGGCGCTACATGGAATTCGCCAAGACCACCTTTCCCCGCGGCCTGCGGCTGGACGGGCTGAAGGTGGTGGTCGACTGCGCCAATGGCGCGGCCTGGCGCACCGCGCCCGAGGTCCTGTGGGAGCTGGGCGCCGAGGTGATCCCCATCGGCACCCGGCCCGACGGATTCAACATCAATGCCGGCTGCGGTTCGACCCATCCGCAGGCCGCCGCGGCCGAGGTCCGCGCCCGGGGGGCGGATCTGGGCATCGCGCTGGATGGCGATGCCGACCGGGTGATCCTGATCGACGAGACCGGCGCGGTGATCGACGGCGACCAGATCATGGCGCTGATCGCCACCCGCTGGGCGGCGGCGGGGCGGCTGGCCGGCGGCGCGCTGGTGGCCACGGTGATGTCGAATCTGGGGCTGGAGCGGCATCTGGCCGGGCAGGGAATCGGGCTGGTGCGCACCCGGGTGGGCGACCGCCATGTGGTCGAGGCGATGCGCGCGGGCGGCTTCAACCTCGGCGGCGAACAGTCGGGCCACATCGTGATGACCGACTACACCACCACCGGCGACGGGCTGATCGCGGCGCTGCAGGTGCTGGCGGCGATGGCCGAGACGGGCCGGCCGCTGTCGGCGCTGGCGCGGGTGTTCGCCCCGGTGCCGCAGATCCTGCGCAATGTGCGCCTCGACCCGGGGGCAAGGCCGCTCGAATCCCCCGCCGTGCGCAGGATGATCGCCGCGGCCGAGGCGCGGATGGGCGCCGCGGGCCGCCTCGTCATCCGCCCGTCGGGCACCGAGCCGGTGATCCGGGTGATGGGCGAATGCGAGGACGAGGCGCTTCTGGCCGAGCTGGTCGAGGGGATCTGCGCCGAGATCCGCCAGACCATGCCGGCCTAGGCCGGGGCCTGCCCGCGCAGCGCCGCCACCACCGCCGGCAGCGCCGCCTGCCAGTCGGGCCGGGCGATGCCGTGGATCCGCTCGATCCGCGTGCAGTCGAGCACCGAATTCGCCGGCCGCCGGGCCGGTGTGGGAAAATCGGCGGTGGTGATCGCGCGCACCGGGGTGGACAGCCCCGCGCAGGCGATGATCGCCCGGGCGAAGCCGCACCAGCTGACCGCCGGGCGCCCGGCGAAATGGAAGATTCCCCCCGCCCCCTGCCCCGCGATGCGCCGGCGCGCCAGGGTGACCAGCGCCCGGGCGATGGCCCCGGCGGGGGTGGGGCAACCCAGCTGGTCATCGACCACGGCCAGTTCGGGGCGCGTCGCGGCCAGCCGCAGCATCGTGGCCACGAAATTGCGGCCGTGGCCCGCGAACACCCATGCCGTGCGCAGGATGACCGCGTCGCCCCCGGCGGCCAGGACCGCACGCTCCCCGGCCAGCTTCGTGCGCCCATAGGCCGAAAGCGGCCCCGGGGGATCATCCTCGCGCCAGGGCCGGCCGGGGGTGCCGGGAAAGACGTAATCGGTCGAGACATGCAGGAAGGGCACGCCGCGATCCGCGGCGGCCCCGGCCATCGCCCCCGGCGCCTCGGCATTGACCAGATGCGCCTCGGCCTCGGCCGTCTCGGCCGCATCCACCGCGGTGAAGGCGGCGGCATTGATCACCGCATCGGCCGGATGCGCCGCCACCGCCGCGGCGCAGGCGGCGGGATCGCGCAGGTCGGCCGCCTCGCGCCCCAGACAGGTCACCGCCAGATCCGGCCCGGCCAGCGCGGCGATCTCGCGGGCCAGCTGGCCGCTGCGTCCGAAGACGAGGATCCGCATCAGCCTTCCCAGACGAAGGGGCTGTCGAAGGCGGCGAAGGGCGGCGCGGCGGCATCCTTCTCGGAGAGGATCACCTCCTGCGCCCCGATCCCCCAGTCGATGGCCAGATCCGGGTCGTCGAAGCGCACCGCGCCGTCGCAGTCGGGGGCGTAGTAGTCATCGGCCTTGTAGAGGACATGGGTATCGGGCACGAGCGTCACGAAGCCGTGCAGGAACCCCCGGGGGATCAGCATCTGCCGCCCGTTCTCGGCCGACAGCTCGGTGGCCACCCATCTGCCGAAGGTCGGCGAGCCGCGCCGGACATCCACGGCGACATCGCGGATCGCCCCCACCGCGACGCGCACCAGCTTGGCCTGGGCATGGGGCGGGGCCTGATAATGCAGTCCGCGCAGCGTGCCCGCCCGGGCGGAATAGGAATGATTGTCCTGCACGAAGGCGATGTCGATCCCCGCCTCGGCCAGACGCGCGGCGTTCCAGCTCTCGAAGAAATAGCCCCGCGCATCGCTGAAGCGGCGCGGCGTCAGGATCAGGACCCCGGGCAGGGCGGTCTCGGCAATCTCGATCATCGACCCCATGCACAGATTTCCGCGGACGGATCCGCCGGACAGGCCGTCCCGCCGTCCCGTCGGGATGGCGCCGGCGGGCGCATCATAGCCGGACGGCCGGGGTTTTCACGCCCGATTTCCGCCCCCCGGCCCGGAATCGGCGGAAATCCGCCGCTCCCCGCCCGCCATCCGTGACCGGGCGCACGGTTTCCCGCCGATTTTGCTGCTGCATCCTGCGCGGATCTGTGATAGAGAAAATTCGACATAGATTGAGTGAGATCATGTGCCGTGGTGTTGAGCGTTGGGGGGGAAGGTCCGGGGGACGGGCTTTCCGCAGGATTGTCCGGGCCACGGCCATCATCGGGAAGAATCCCGTTTCCGCAAGGTGACGCGTGACGCCGTCCGGGCCATCCGGCCCGGGCCGTGAGGTTCTTGTGACGAAGTGGTGTGCTGGTGCCGATCATGAAGAACGAGAGGCAGTGTGAGTTCCGTTCCGGCCAGGATTCCGCCGCGGAGGCGGCCGGCCTTCATGCCATAGGCGGGGCGGGCGGGGCCGTGGC
>RFGB01000275.1 GCA_003697125.1 Alphaproteobacteria bacterium | reverse complement strand
CGAGCTGGAGATACTCGCCCCCGAGACGCTGATCGCCCTCGTCAACCATCTGTGCGGCCGCGCGCCGCTGCCCGCGCCGCGCCCCGCGGCGGTGGCCGACGGGCCCCCCGTCCTGGATCTGGGCGAGGTGCGCGGCCAGGCCCGTGCCCGCCGCGCGCTGGAGGTCGCCGCCGCCGGCGGCCACAACCTGCTGATGATCGGGCCGCCGGGGGCGGGCAAGTCGATGCTGGCGCGGGCGCTGCCCGGGATCCTTCCCCCGCTGTCGCCGGTCGAGGCGCTGGAAGTCAGCATGATCCATTCGGTGGCCGGGCTGATCCGCGAGGGGCGGATCAGCCGTGCCCGCCCGTTCCGCGAGCCGCACCACTCCGCCTCGATGGCCGCGATGATCGGCGGGGGGCGCCGCGCCACGCCGGGCGAGGTGAGCCTGGCCCATAACGGGGTGCTGTTCCTCGACGAACTGCCGGAATTCCCGCCCCAGGTCCTGGATGCGCTGCGCCAGCCGCTGGAGACGGGCGAGGCGGTCGTCGCCCGGGCCAACGCCCATCTGCGCTATCCGGCACGGGTGCAGCTGGTGGCCGCGATGAACCCGTGCCGCTGCGGCTGGCTGGGCGACCCGGCCCGCGGCTGCGCCCGCGCGCCGGGCTGCGGCCTCGATTACCAGGCGCGCATCTCGGGGCCATTGCTCGACCGAATCGACATCCGCGTCGAGCTGCCGGCGCTGTCCCCGCGCGAGCTGGCCCACGCCCCGCCCGGCGAGGATTCGGCCACCGTCGCGCAGCGCGTCGCCCGCGCGCGGGCGGCACAGGCGGCGCGCTTCCGCGACGGGCCGGTGCGGCTCAACGCCCATGCCTCGGGATCGCTGCTCGAGGAGATCGCCCGCCCCGATGCCGGTGGGCAGGCGCTTCTGGAACAGGCGGCCGAGAGGCTGCGCCTGACCGCGCGGGGCTATCACCGGGTGCTGCGGCTTGCCCGCACCATCGCCGATCTGGACGGCTCGGCCAGGGTGCGCCGGCCGCATCTGGCCGAGGCGGTCGGCTACCGCCAGGCGGCGCTGGCCCCGGCCTGAGCCGGCCGCGCCGGTCCCGCCCGCGCAGGCCGGACGCACAGCCCCAGCCTCAGAACCGCCCGCCGGCGCCGGGCGACAGGCCGCCGATCAGCTGGCGCAGGCCCAGCGCCGCGCCCGCGGCGATCGCCGTCAGCGTCACCGGCGCGCTGTGGGCCAGCACCGCGAAGGCGCTGAGCCCCTGCCCCACCGAGCAGCCGAAGGCCACCACCCCGCCAAACCCCATCAGCGCCGCCCCGGCCACCTGCCGCGCCAGCTCGCGCGCGTCATCGCACGCCTCCCAGCGGAACTGCCGGCGCAGCGTCGCGCCCAGGAACGCGCCCAGCACCACCCCGGCCACCGAGCCGATGCCGAAATCGATCCCGCCGCCCGAACCGGTCATCAGATACAGCACCGCATCGCCCTGCGGGGCGGTGAAGCTGTGGCTCTCGACCCGGATCGCGTCGAAGCCGGTCCGGGCGATCCAGCCGGTCGCCGCGAAGCCCGAGGCGATGGCAAGCCCGACCGCGACCGACCAGCCGATCGCCGCCCGGTCGCGGCGCAGCGCCCCGTCGCGCAGCGCCAGCGCGGCCAGCAGCATCGCCACCGCCAGGGCCGGCCATACCGGCGCGGCGCCGGTCAGCGCGGCCAGCCCGTGGGCGATGCCCGGGGGAACCTGGCCCGGCGGCAGCTCGGCCACCGGGAACAGGGCGAGGCGCAGGGGCGCCAGCGGACCGCTCATCACCGCATGGGCCGACACGCCGATCACCATGACGATCACCAGCGCCCGCACGTCGCCCCCGCCCAGCCGCGCCAGCGCGCCGTAGCCGCAATTGCCCGCAAGCGCCATGCCATAGCCGAAGACCAGCCCGCCGATGATGCTGGCCAGCGGGTTCCAGGCGCGGCGCAGATAGCCTGTCTCCTCGGGCAGAAGCAGGCCGGCCCAGGCGGCGGCGGCGGTGGCGACGATCGCGGTGGCGATCGCCAGGGGCCACATGCTCAGCCGGCGGGTGGATCCGCCATAGAGCGCATCCTCGATCGCGCCCAGGGTGCAGAAGCGTCCCAGACGCGCGGCCAGGCCCAGCAGGACCCCGCCCGCCAGCCCGGCGGCGGCGGCCAGTGTCGCGTCGGGAATGCCGTCAGTCAGGATTCCGATCGGATGGCTTCTCGCAGAAGAGTTCGTAGATGGTCTCGATCATGCGGCGCACGCGGGGATCGTTCAAGCGGTAATAGATCATCTTTCCCTCGCGGCGGTGATCGACCAGCCCCTCGAGCCTGAGCCTGGCGAGCTGCTGGCTGACCGCGGCCTGACGCGAGGAGAGGAGCCGCTCGAGCTCGGTCACCGATTTCTCGCCGGTGCACAGATGGCACAGGATCAGCAGCCGTCCCTCATGGGACAGGGCCTTCAGGAAATCGGTCGCCTGCCGGGCACTCTCGACCATGCGGTCGAGATCGCCCTCCTCAAGCGCCTGGTCGAACTCGGGCAGCGCCATGCTCTCCTCCCGCCGCCGGTCCTAGCTGCACCGCACAGGCAGCACAATGCGGCATGACGGCCGTCACGGGGCACGGGCCAGAAGCTCGTCCAGCAGCATCCAGAAGAAATCCTCGCCCGGGTAACCCTCGATCCGGCCAATCTCGACCCCGTCGGAAATCAGCACGAAGGTCGGGGTGAACCGTGGCGGCGAGACCAGCCGCACCCCCTCGGGCACGCCGTCATCCAGATCGATCCGCCACAGCGGGGCGCGGCGGCCCTCCTCGGTCAGGGCATAGGCATCGCCCACCTCGCGATCCCAGCGGCGGCACCAGCTGCACCATTCCTGTTCGAACATCACGAGACGCAGTTCGGCCGATGCCGCGGCCGGCAGCAGAAGGCAGAGCAGGGCGAGGACGACGCGCATGGCACACCCCGGTTTTGCCTTCATCATATACAGAAATCGGCATATATCTATCCCAAATGCGGCTGCCCGGGCGAATCGGCAGCCGCCGGGGAGGATCGGGGATGGAACTGGAAGTCGGGCTGGGCGGGGCGGCGCTGGCGGGGCTGGTGTCGTTCCTGTCGCCCTGCATCCTGCCGATCGTTCCCTTCTATCTGTGCTTCATCGCCGGCGTGTCGATGCAGGACATGCAGGAAGGCGCGGCCAGCGCGGCCACCCGCAGCCGGCTGATCGTGACCTCGGTCTTCTTCGCGCTGGGGGTGACCACGATCTTCGTGCTGCTCGGACTGGGGGCCTCGGCGCTGGGGCAGGCATTCCGCCAGTGGCAGACCGAACTGTCCTGGGTGGCGGCCGGGCTGCTGGCGCTGTTCGGGCTTCACTTCCTCGGCCTGATCCGCATCCCGCTCCTGTATCGCGAGGCCCGGATCGAGGCCAGGGCCGCCCCGGCCACGATCATCGGCGCCTATCTGATGGGGCTTGCCTTCGGTTTCGGCTGGACCCCCTGCGCCGGGCCGGTGCTGGCCGCCATCCTGTTCATGGCCGCCGGCCAGGGCGCGGCGGGGGATGCCGCGCTGCTGCTTCTGGCCTACGGGCTGGGCATGACGCTGCCCTTCGTCGCCACCGCCGCCTTCTCGGGACCCGTGCTGCGCTGGATGTCCCGCTTCCGGCGCCATCTGGGCGTGGTCGAGAAGGCGATGGGCGTGATGCTGATCGTCTTCGCGGCGCTGATCGCCACCAATTCGGTAAGCTGGATCGCCCAGTGGATGATCGAGGCCTTTCCCGTTCTTCTGACCATCGGATGATCCACCGGAGGATGCCATGAGACCGCTCGCCCTGCTCGCCGCGCTCGTCCTCGCGCTCAGCCACCCCGCCGGTGCCGCGGAACTGGGCGAGGACGGCCTGCACAAGGAGCCGTGGTTCCGCGTCACCTTCAAGGATCTGCGGGAGGATCTGCGCGACGCCAATGCCGAGGGGAAGCGGCTGGTGCTGATGATCGAGCAGCGCGGCTGCATCTACTGCACGAAGATGCACGAGGAGGTCTATGCCGATCCCCGCATCCGCGAACTGATCGAGAAGCACTTCTTCGTGCTGCAGATCAACATGTTCGGCGACGAGGAGATCACCGATTTCGACGGCACCGCACTGCCCGAGAAGGAGATGGTGCGCCGCTGGGGGGTGCTGTTCACCCCCACCGTCATCTTCCTGCCCGAGGAGGTGCCCGGCGACCGGACCGCCATGCAGGCCGCGGTCGGCGTGATGCCCGGCGCCTTCGGCAAGGCCACCACCTACAACATGTTCAACTGGGTGCGGGAGAAGGGCTACCTGACCGACGAGCCCTTCCAGAAGTACCACGCCCGGATGCTGGAGAGCTGGCGCGGCGGCGACTGAGCGGGGGCAATTCCATTCATAAAACTGAATTCGTTGTTGCCACGCGGCCGCAGCCATCCTAGGCTTGGCACAAACAAGACGGGGAATCAGGGAGGAATCCGCATGAGGCTGGCACGCAACCTGGCCTTCGGACTGGTCGCCGCGCTGGGCGCCGGCGTGGCGCAGGCCGCCGAGATCGTCCCGGGCGACGTGGTCTTCAGGGACGGGGCGGTCGAGACGCCCCTGACCGATCAGCCCGGCGATCCCGCCCGCGGGCGCGAGGTGTTCTCGCAGCGCTCCCAGGGCAACTGCATCGCCTGCCACGCGGTCAGCAGCCTGTCGGACGTCCCCTGGCATGGCGAGATCGGCCCGCCGCTGGACGGCGTCGCCGAACGCTGGAGCGAGGCCGAGCTGCGCGGCATCGTCGCCAACGCCAAGATCATGTTCCCCGATTCGATGATGCCATCCTTCTACAAGGTCACCGGCTTCATCCGGCCCGGCGACGGCTTCACCGCCAAGCCGGCCAAGGAGATCAAGCCGCTGCTGACCGCCCAGCAGATCGAGGATGTCGTCGCCTTCCTGAAGACCCTGAAGTGACACCGGCCGCCGCGCCGGCCTTCCCGAGGAGGACTCCATGCAGCTGACCAGACGCGACGCGCTGATGATGGGGGCGGGGGCGGTCGCCGCCACCCTGATCCCCGCCGGCGCCCCGCGGGCGGCTCCGACGCTCGACGAGGCGATCGCCGCCTTCACCGGCGGGGCCACCCCTGGCGAAGGTGGCGTGACCATCACCGCCCCCGAGATTGCCGAGAACGGCAACACCGTGCCGATCGAGGTCGATGCGCCCGGAGCGAGCAGCATCATGCTGCTGGCCGACGGCAACCCCAACCCCGCGGTCTGCACCTTCCATTTCGGACCGCTTGCCGGCGCCCAGATGGCCGCGACCCGCATCCGCCTCGCCCGCACCCAGAACGTGCTGGCGGTGGCCAGGCTTGCCGATGGCAGCTATGGCATCGCCCGGCGCGAGGTGAAGGTCACCATCGGCGGCTGCGGCGGCTGACACCCGGATCGAGGAGAGCCCCATGTCCAGCATCAAGCCCCGCGTCAAGGTGCCGAAATCCGCTTCGGCCGGCGAGGTCATCACCATCAAGACCCTGATCAACCACCAGATGGAATCCGGCCAGCGCAAGGATTCCAGCGGCAACGTGATCCCGCGGAAGATCATCAACCGCTTCGCCTGCACCTTCAACGGGCAGGAGGTGATCTCGGTCGACATCGACCCCGCCGTCTCGGCCAATCCCTATTTCGAATTCCAGGCGAAGATCCCCGAGGCGGGCGAGTTCGTCTTCACCTGGGTCGATGACGACGGCACGGTCTACGAGGAGCGCAAGGAAATCGCGATCGGCTGAAGCCGACGCCGACGGGGAGGAGAACCGCATGAGGACGCTGATCGCCGCCTGCGCCAGCGCGGCCCTGTGCCTCGGGGCAGGCACGGGCGCGGCCGAAGGGCAGAAGCTCGTCATCGAGGGGCAGGAGATGGTGACCCGCGCACCGGCCCCCGACTGGCACCCGCTGACCGAGGTCATCTCGGGATGGGAATTCCGCGATCCCGCCACCCAGGCGCTGCAGATGGACGACTTCGAGAACCCGGCGATGATCTTCGTCGATCAGGCGCGCGAGATGTGGTCGACCCCCGACGGCGCGGCGGGCAAGTCCTGCGAATCCTGCCATGGCGCGGTCGAGGACAGCATGAAGGGCGTGCGCGCGGTGATGCCGAAGTTCAACGAGGAGGCCGGCACGCTCTGGTCGCTCGAGGACTACATCAACAATTGCCGCACCGCGCGCATGCAGGCCGAACCGTGGAAATGGTCGGGCAGCGAGATGACGGCGATGACCGCGCTGATCACGCTGCAGTCGCGCGGCATGCCGGTGGCGGTGCGGATCGACGGGCCCTATCAGTCCTGGTGGGAGAAGGGGCGCGAGATCTACTACACCCGCTACGGCCAGCTCGAGCTTGCCTGCGCGAACTGCCACGAGGATCACTACGGCCAGATGATCCGCGCCGACCGGCTCAGCCAGGGCCAGATCAACGGCTTTCCCACCTACCGGCTGAAGAACGCCAAGCTCAACTCGATCCACAACCGCTTCTATGGCTGCATCCGCGACACCCGCGGGGTGCCCTTCGCGGAAGGATCGGACGAGTTCAAGGCGCTGGAGCTCTACGTCGCCTCGCGCGGGCTGGGCCTGTCGATCGAAGGTCCGGCGGTGCGCAACTGACCCAGACTTCCCCCCGGGCGATCCCCCGGGGGCATTCCGCCCCGGCAGCCGCGGCCATGCGCCGCCGGGCCTGCCGCGCGGCCGGCTCGAGGAGTTCTCCATGATCTCGCGTCGCCATTTCCTTCAGGCCGGCGCCGCCGCCTCGGCCATCCTCGGCGCATCGGGGACCGGAAACTGGGCAAGGCTGCTGGCCCAGCAGGCCCTGACCCAGGACCAGCTCCTGGCCGCCCCGGCCTTCGGGAACCTGACGCTGATCCATATCACCGACCTGCACGCGCAGCTGGTGCCGATCTATTTCCGCGAGCCCGAGGTGAACATCGGGGTGGGCGAGATGGCGGGGCTGCCGCCCCATGTCACCGGCGAGGCGTTCCTGAAGCTCTACGGCATCGCGCCGGGCAGCCCCATGGCCCATGCGCTGACCCATGTCGATTTCGCCGCGCTGGCCCGAACCTATGGCCGGATGGGCGGGCTCGACCGCATCGCCACCATCGTCCGGGCGATCCGGGCCGACCGGCCCGACGCGCTCCTGCTCGACGGCGGCGACACCTGGCACGGCAGCTATACCTGCCTGCACACGCGCGGCCAGGACGTGGTGGATGCGATGAACCTGCTGCGCCCCGACGCGATGACGCTGCACTGGGAATTCACGCTGGGCAGCGAACGCGTGCGCGAGATCATCGGCGGCCTGCCCTTCCCGGTGCTGGGCGCCAACATCTTCGACGCCGAATGGAACGAGCCGGCCGAGGAGTTTCCGCCCTATGCGCTGTTCGAGCGCGCCGGCACGCTGGTCGCGGTGATCGGCCAGGCCTTCCCCTACATGCCGATCGCCAATCCGGGCTGGATGTTTCCCGAATACAGCTTCGGCATCCGCGAGGAGCGGATGCAGGAGGTGGTGGACGAGGTGCGCGACCGCGGCGCCGGGCTGGTGGTGCTGCTCAGCCACAACGGCTTTGACGTCGACCGCAAGATGGCCGGCCGCGTGCGGGGGATCGATGTCATCCTGACCGGCCATACCCATGACGCCCTGCCCGAACCGGTGCAGGTGGGCCAGACGATCCTGATCGCCTCGGGGTCCAACGGCAAGTTCGTCAGCCGCCTCGATCTGGACGTGCGCGACGGGCGCATGCAGGGATTCCGCCACCGGCTGATCCCGGTGTTCTCGGATGTCATCGATCCCGATCCCGAGATGGCCGCGGCGGTCGCCGCCGGTCGCGCGCCCTTTGCCGCGCAGCTGGGCGAGGTGATCGGCCGCACCGAGGGGCTGCTGTATCGGCGCGGCAATTTCGCCGGCACCTGGGACGAGCTGATCTGCACCGCGCTGATGGAGGAGCGCGATGCCGAGATCAGCCTTTCGCCCGGCGTGCGCTGGGGTCCCAGCCTGCTGCCGGGGCAGGAGATCACCCGCGAGGATCTGTTCAACGTTACCGCGATGACCTATGGCCAAGCCTATCGCACCGAGATGACCGGCGAGTTCCTGAAGGTCGTGCTGGAGGATGTCGCCGACAACATCTTCAACCCCGACCCCTATTACCAGCAGGGTGGCGACATGGTGCGGGTGGGGGGGCTCGGCTTCACCATCGACATCGCCAGGCCGGTCGGACAGCGCATCTCGGACATGACCCTGCTGCGCAGCGGCGAGCCGATCGACCCCGCGCGCAGCTATGTCGTCGCCGGCTGGGCATCGGTCAACCAGGGCACCGAGGGTCCGCAGATCTGGGACGTGGTCGAAGCCTGGATCCGCCGCCGGGGCACGGTGTCGATCGCCCCCAGCCGCAGCGTGCGCGTGATCGGTCACTAGGCGATTCCACGGCCGGACGGGGTGGAAATTCCCGGACATATTCGATATGATGAATGTGTTCCGACAGGCAGGAGTCACGAGATGAGCGACGAGAAGATCTGGCCCTCGCGCCGCGGATTCCTCACCGGCAGCCTCGCCGCGGGAACCGCGCTGGCCGCCGGAACCGTCCGCGCCGCCACACCGGATCCGCTGATCACCACGGTGCAGCCCTGGGCCAGCGAGCTGGGCGAGCCGGTGGACGCGGTCCCCTATGGCATGCCGATCCGCTTCGAATCGCATGTCGTGCGGCGCAATGTCGAATGGCTGACCGAAAGCCCCTACAGCTCGATCAACTTCACGCCCATCCACGCGCTGGAAGGCACCATCACCCCGCAGGGCTGCGCCTTCGAGCGGCACCATTCGGGCGCGATCGAGCTGAGCAAGTCCGACTACCGGCTGATGGTCAACGGGCTGGTGGAACGCCCGCTGGTGTTCACCTTCGAGGACCTGATGCGCTTTCCGCGCCATGTGATGACCGCGTTCTGCGAATGCGCGGCCAATGGCGGCATGGAATGGGGCGGCGCACAGCTTCAGGGCTGCCAGTTCACCCAGGGCATGATCCACAACATGGAATATACCGGGGTGTGGCTGCGCGACATCCTGGCCGAGGCGGGACTGAAGCCCGAGGCGCGCTGGATCTTCGCGGAAGGCCATGACGCATCCTCGAACGGCCGGTCGATGCCGCTCGAGAAGGCGCTCGATGACGTGATGGTCGCCTTCTTCGCCAATGGCGAGGCCCTGCGCAAGGAACATGGCTATCCGGTCCGGCTGGTGGTGCCGGGCTGGGAAGGCAACATGTGGGTGAAATGGCTGCGCAGGATCGGGGTCTATGACCGCGCGGTGGAAAGCCGCGAGGAGACCTCGAAATACACCGACCTGATGAAGGATGGCCGGGCGCGGAAATGGACCTGGGTGATGGACGCGAAATCGGTCATCACCTCGCCCAGCCCCCAGGCGCCGATCCGCCACGGACCGGGGCCGCTGGTGATCACCGGGCTGGCCTGGTCGGGCCATGGCCGGATCGCGCGGGTCGACGTCTCGGTCGATGGCGGCAACAGCTGGGCCCCGGCGCGGCTGTCGGGCGATGTCAAGCCCAAGGCGCTGACGCGGTTCCATTACGACATGACCTGGGACGGGTCCGAGATGCTGATCATGTCCCGCGCCATCGACGAGACCGGCTATGTCCAGCCCACCAAGGCGCAGCTGCGCGAGATCCGGGGGCTGAACAACGTCTATCACAACAATGCGATCCAGGTCTGGTGGGTCCGTGCCAATGGGGAGGTGGAGAATGTCGAGATCGCGTGAGGCGGCTCTCGCCGCCCTTCTCGCCTGCGCGCTGGCGCTCCCCGCCGCGGGGGCCGAACGCCTCGGGCTCGGCCGCCCCGCCCTGCCCGAGGAAATCGCCGCCTGGGATGTCGCCGTGCTGCCCGACGGGCAGGGGCTGCGCCCCGGCTCGGGCGATGTCGAGACCGGCGAACAGGTCTTCGCCGAGAAATGCGCGTCCTGCCATGGCGATTTCGCCGAAGGGCGCGACCAGTGGCCGCCGCTCGCCGGCGGGATGGGCACGCTGACCGACCGCCGGCCGGTGAAGACGATCGGCAGTTACTGGCCCTATCTCTCGACGGTGTGGGACTATATCCACCGCTCGATGCCCTTCGGCGCGGCCCAGACCCTGTCGGTGGACGAGGTCTATGCCCTCACCGCCTTCCTGCTCTACTCGAACGGGCTGGTGGAGGACGATTTCGTCCTGACCCATGACAATTTCACCGAGATCGCCCTGCCCAATGCCGGCGGCTTCTATGTCGATGACCGCCCGCAATCGGAATACCCGCTGTTCCGCGGCGAACCCTGCATGCGCGACTGCCGCAGCGAACCCGCGCGTGTGGTCGCCCGGGCTGCCGAGCTGGGCGTGACCCCGACCGATCCCGATGGCCGGCCCGCGGGCACCATCCCGCCGATCCTGCCCGCGCGCGACGCCGCGGCGCCCGCCGCGACCGAGACCGCCGCGGCCGAACCCGCCACGGCAACCGCCCCCGAACCCGCCGCCGAGACCCCGCCGGCGACTGCGCCCGATCCCGAGCTGGTCGCCGCGGGCGAGCGGGTCTTCCGCAAATGCAAGGCCTGCCATCAGGTCGGCCCCGATGCCGCCAACCGCACCGGGCCGCATCTGAACCAGCTGTTCGGCCGCGTCGCGGGCAGCGTCGAGGGCTTCCGCTACTCGCGCCCGATGATGCAGGCGGGCAAGGACGGCCTGGTCTGGACGCCGGAGACGCTGAGCGAATTCCTCTCCCGCCCGCGCGACTTCATCAAGGGCACCAAGATGGCCTTTGCCGGCCTGCGTGACGCGGACGACATCGCCGCGATCATCGCCTATCTGCAGGCCCATTGAGCGAGCACCCCCCGCGCCCCGAGGCTGCGGGGGGCGTCCTGGCGCCGGCCGCGGGCATGCCGGTGCCGGGGCGGGTGGGGCCTCGGGGCGACATGCGCAGATTTGACATGCAGGACGCGTAAAAACTGTTGAGCGCTCGGCCCGCATGGCCAAGATGAACCGGGAAAGACAGGGAGACATCCGTTGCCGATTCGCCTTATGCTCCTCGCGGTGATGCTGGCCGGCGCGCTGGGCCCGGCCCAGACGGCACGGGGCGAGGCCCTCGGCGATCCCGCCCGGGGCGAGAGGCTCTGGCGGCTATGCTCGGGCTGCCACATGGTCGGCCCCAATGCGCGCAACCGCATCGGCCCGCATCTCAACGATCTCTTCGGCCGGCGCGCCGCCTCGGTGCCGGGCTATCGCTACTCGGCCGACATGGCCCGGGCCGGGGCCGACGGGCTGATCTGGACCGCCGAGACCCTGAACGCCTATCTGGAAAATCCGCGCACGCTGGTCACCGGAACCCGCATGGCCTTCCGCGGCATGCCCGATGCCGGCGACCGCGCCGACCTGATCGCCTGACTGCGCCAGTTCTCGGCCAGCCCGGCCAATATTCCCGAAAGCCCCCCGACCCGCAGCGCCACCGACCCCGATCTGGACCCCCGCATCCTGCAGATCGTGGGCGATCCGGCCTATGGGGAATACCTCTCCTCGGAATGCGTCACCTGCCACCAGGCCGACGGGTCCGACAAGGGAATCCCCTCGATCACCGGATGGCCGGTCGAGGATTTCGTGCGCGCGATGCACGCCTACAAGCAGAAGCTGCGGCCCCATCCGGTGATGCAGATGATGGCCGGCCGGCTGTCGGACGAGGAGATCGCCGCGCTGGCCGCATATTTCAACGGCGTCCGCTGAGGCGCCCCGAACCAGGGAGGATACCGGCATGTTCACCAGACGCGCGATCCTGAAGGGCACGGTCGCCGGCGCGGCGGCGCTGGCCGCGCCGGCGGTGCTGGGGCAGGGCAAGGCCCGCGTGGTCGTGGTCGGCGGCGGCGCCGGGGGGGCGACCGCCGCGCGCTATGTTGCCAAGGATTCGGGCGGCGCGATCGAGGTCACCCTCGTCGAGCCCAGCGCGACCTACTACACCTGCTTCTTCTCGAACCTCTATCTGGGCGGGTTCTGGAAACTGGGCGATCTTGCCCACAACTACCGCAAGCTGGCCACCGATTACGGCATCAATGTCGTCCAGGACTGGGCCGAGGCCATCGACCGCGACGCCCGCAGGGTGCGGCTGGCCAGCGGCACCGCGCTGCCCTATGACCGGCTGATCCTCAGCCCCGGCATCGACTTCGTCGAGGACAGCGTGCCGGGCTGGAACCTGAACGTGCAGGGCCTGATGCCCCATGCCTACAAGGCCGGCACCCAGACCATGCTGCTGCACGACCAGATCCGGGCCATGCGCGAGGGTGGCGTCTTCGTGATGATCGCCCCGCCCAACCCCTATCGCTGCCCGCCGGGACCGTATGAGCGCGTCTCGATGGTCGCCCATGTCCTCAAGCGGCGCAATCCGAAGGCGAAGATCCTGATCCTCGATCCGAAGGAGAAGTTCTCCAAGCAGGCGCTGTTCGAGGAGGGCTGGCAGAAGCACTATCCGGGCATGATCGAGAGGCTGACGCTGGACTTCACCGGCCCGATAGAGGAGGTGCGCCCCCGCGCGATGGAGATCCGCGTCGGCGGCGAGACCATCAAGGCCGATGTCTGCAACGTCATCCCCGCCCAGAAGGCCGGCGTGATCGCCGCGCGCGCGGATCTGGTCAACAAGAATGGCTGGGCCCCCGTGGTGCCCGCCGAGATGCGCAGCCGGAAGGACCCGAACATCTTCATCATCGGCGACGCCAGCGCCCAGGGCGACATGCCGAAATCGGGCTTCGCTGCCAACAGCCAGGCCAAGGTGGCGGCGATGACCGTGCGCGCCGACCTGACCGATGCGCGCAAGTTCCCGGCCAAGTATTCCAACACCTGCTGGTCGCTGATCGCCGAGAATGACGGGGTGAAGGTCGGGGCCTTCTACGAACCCACCGAGGAGAAGATCGCGTCGGTGGAAAGCTTCATCAGCCAGACCGGCGAGCCGCCCGAGCTGCGCCGGCAGACCTATGAGGAGAGCATCGGCTGGTATCGCGGCATCACCGCCGACATCTTCGGCTGAAGGCGCCGCGGCGGGGGCGCGCGCGTCAGCCCCCGCCGCGCAGCCAGATCTGGTCGACCCCGACATGGGCGGCCAGGCGGTGGCCGCTGCCGCGCATGATCTCCTCGATCTCGGGCGAGGGGGTGTTCACCTCGATCGACCAGGCCGCGATCTCGAACTCGGCAAAGGGAAAGCCGCGCAGCACCTCCAGCTCGCCCCCCTCGATGTCGATCGACAGATAGTCCAGACGGCGCAGGCCGGCCTCGTCGAGGATCTCGGCCAGCGGACGGGCCGGCACCCGCACCAGCCGGGCCTCGGTGCGCGGATCGGCCTCGATCGCCGCGCGCGCGGCCTCGCCCAGGCTGCCGGCGATCCCGCCCATCTGGGTCAGGCCGCGGCGGATGTCCAGGAACTCGACCTCACCCGCCCGGCCCGCCACGGCAAGGTTCAGGCAGGGCACCCCGCGGCTGGCCACGGCCGCGGCGTGATGGGTCGGCGAGGCCTCGACCAGAAGACCCGACCAGCCGCGGAAAAGCTCGAAGAACAGGGTGTTCGATCCGGTCACCCCGTCATAGGCGCCGATCTCGGCGAAGACGCCGCCGCGCTTGCCCCGGAACACCACGCGGTCAAGGAAGGCGTCCTGGCCGGCCTGGCTGAAATAGCGCCGCTCGCGCCCCAGCGCCTGGGCAAGCCGCCAGCGTTCCTGGATCAGCCGCCCGCGTTCGGGCCCGTCGGGCAGCGCCCGGATCCGGTCCTCCAGCACCTTCTCGGCCCGGGAAAGCAGCCGCATCCCCTCGGCCACCGCCTGCGCAACCGTCATTCCCGCCATCGCCCCCGATCCCGTGCTTGCCCGCGGGCGCGCGCCGGTGCATGGTCGCGCCCGCCATGGTCACACAGCTTGACTATCACCGGATGCGCGCGGTGTTCACCCGCTTTCGCGCCGCCAACCCCGAACCGCGGGGCGAGCTGGAGCATGTCAACGCCTTCACCCTGCTGGTGGCGGTGGTGCTGTCGGCGCAGGCCACCGACAAGGGGGTGAACGCCGCCACGCGCGGGCTGTTCGCGGTGGCCGACACCCCCGAGAAGATGCTGGCGCTGGGCGAGGAGGGGCTGGCCGCCCATATCCGCACCATCGGGCTGTTCCGCAGCAAGGCGCGCAATGTCATCCGGCTGAGCCGGATCCTGGTCGATGAATATGGCGGCGAGGTCCCGTCGTCGCGCGCGGCGCTGCAGTCCCTGCCCGGGGTGGGGCGCAAGACCGCCAATGTGGTGCTGAACACCTGGTTCCACCTGCCCGCCCAGGCGGTCGACACCCACATCTTCCGCGTGGGCAACCGCACCGGGATCGCCTGTGGACGCACCCCCGAGGCGGTGGAGCGCGCCATCGAGGACAATGTTCCCGCCGAATTCCAGCTGCATGCCCATCACTGGCTGATCCTGCATGGCCGCTATGTCTGTACCGCGCGCAAGCCGCGCTGCCCGGCCTGCCTGATCCGCGACATCTGCCAATACGAGGACAAGACCGCATGAAGGATTTCCAGGTGGTGGGCATCGGCAATGCCCTGGTCGACATCCTGTCCCATGTCGAGGATGCCTTCCTGGCCGAGAACGGGGTCGAGAAGGGCGTGATGACCCTGATCGACACCGCCCGCGCCGCCCAGCTCTATGACCGCATGGGCCCCGCGCGCGAGGTCTCGGGCGGGTCGGCCGCCAACACCATCGCCGGGCTGGCCGCGCTGGGGGCCCGCACCGCCTATGTCGGCAAGGTGCGCGACGACCAGCTGGGGGCGATCTTCGCCCATGACATCCGCGCCCAGGGGGCGCATTTCGCCACCCCCCCTGCCCCGGGCGACCATCCGGCCGAGACCGGTCGCTGCCTGGTCATGGTCACGCCCGACGGCGAACGGTCGATGAACACCTATCTGGGCGTGTCCGAGCTGCTGGCGCCCGCCGACATCGACCCCGCGCTGATGGCGCGCGCGGAATGGATCTATCTGGAGGGCTATCGCTTCGACGGCCCCGACAGCCAGGAAGCCTTCGCCCGCGCCATCGCCGCCTGCAAGGGCGCGGGGGGGCATGTCTCGATCACCCTGTCCGATCCCTTCTGCGTGGAACGTCACCGCGACGCCTTCCTGGCGATGATCCGGGCCGATGTCGACCTGCTGTTCGCCAATGAGCACGAGCTGAAGGCGCTCTACCGCACCGATGATCTGGATGTCGCGCTGCGGGCGGTGCGCGCCGATGCCGCGCTGTGCGCCTGCACCGTCGGCCCGCGCGGCGCGATCATCGTCAGCGGCGAGGATCGCCTGCATGTGCCCACCGATCCGGTTCGGGTGGTCGATGCCACCGGGGCGGGCGATCTGTTCGCGGCGGGTTTCCTGCACGGGCTGACCACCGGGCGCGACCTTGCCGCCTGCGCGCGCATGGGCTGCATCGCCGCGGCCGAGGTGATCGGCCATGTCGGCGCCCGGCCCGAAGCGGATCTGCGCGGGCTGATCGCCGCGGCCGGGCTGTGACCCGCGCGGTCAGCGGGCCAGCCGCGCATGCAGCTCGTCGAGGTCGATCTCGCCCCGCGGGCCGGCCGATCCCGGGGCGCGGTCATACCGGAACAGGGCGAAGTCGCGGCGATAGATCTCCTGCATCAGGTGAACCGACAGGTCGTCGAAATACGCCTCGACCGGATGGGCGCGGCGGGGGCCGTGGCCGTCGCTCTCGTTGAAGCGCGGCAGCGCGGCCAGATCCACCCGGTGCGGAGTCTCGACCCGCGACAGCACCGCGCCCAGACCCTCGGTCAGGCTCTCGGTCGCCAGGACGGCGTGATAGCGCCCGCCCCCGGCGACCAGCGTCGCGACATGGCCCGCGCAGGATGACCAGTGGATGTCGGGCTCCATCGGCTTGCCGAAACGGATGGTGTCGCGCACGAACAGCAGGAAGCGGCGGAACATCGCGATCTGGTCGAACTCGCCCTCGACGTGGACACCGTAACGCGCCAGAAGCCCGTTCAGCAGGTTGCCGCGATAGCGGCGCCCGTTGCGCTGGATGCCGCAGATCTTGTCGAAGAAGCACGACAGGATCCGGGTATAGGGATTGCGCACGCAGGTGAAGACCAGCGCGCCCCCCTCGCGGATGCGCGCCTCGATCCGAGGCTGGCTGTGGGCGAAGGCCCATTTGTGGATGCCCGTCTGGGCATCATGGATGTCGCCGTCGAAGAAGCGGCCATGATCGGAGAAATACATCACCTGGCCGATGGTGGTGCAGGCGCATTTCGGCACGACGCGATAGACCAGCGTCTCGGCCTCGGTCATCCACACGCCCGGAAAGCCCATCCGCCCCCCCTGCTCGACGACGCCATGTTTTGTCCGGCCGGGGAGCGCGACTGTCAAGCCGCCTTCCGCGGCGGCTTTTAACCGGCTGCGCGCTGGGTTATGACAGGGCCGTTCCGTCCATGCCCGGCCGGCATGGCTGCATCCGCGGCCCGATGACCCAGATCGCCTATCTCGTGCTGGCACACAAGAATCCCGCTGGCCTGGCGGAGATGGTCACGATGCTGGCCGGCCACGGCGACGGGGTGGCGCTGCATTATGACCGGCGGGGCGCCGGCTTTGCCGGGCTGAGGGCGCGCCTCGCCGCCCAGCCCCGGGTGGTGCTGGTCAGGCGGCGGCGCTGCGGCTGGGGGGAATGGTCGCTGGTGGCCGCGACGCTGGATCTCCTGCGCGCGGCGCTGGCGGCATTCCCCGAGGCGACGCATCTGTGCCTGATCTCGGGCGACTGCACGCCGATCAAGCCGCGGGCGCACATCGCCCGCTTCCTGGCCGAGGCCGATCGCGACTTCATCGAGCATCACGACTTCTTCGATAGCGACTGGATCAGGACCGGGCTGAAGGAGGAGCGGCTGATCTATCGCCATTTCGTCAACGAGAGGCGGCGGAAATGGCTGTTCTATGCCCTGCTTGACCTGCAGAGGCGGCTGGGCCTGTCGCGCAGCCTGCCCGAGGGTCTGACGATCCGCATCGGGTCGCAATGGTGGGCGCTGCGCCGGGCCACGGCGCAGCGGCTGCTTGCCCATGTCGATGCCAATCCGCATCTGATGCGCTTCTTCCGCACCACCTGGATACCCGACGAGACCTTCTTCCAGACCCTGGTGCCCCATGTCACCCCCCGCGCCGAGATCGAGAACCGCACCCTGACCTTCCTCGCCTTCTCGGACTACGGCATGCCGCTGGTGCTGCATGACGATCACGAGGCGCTGCTCATGGCCGAGGAGCATCTGTTCGCGCGCAAGGTCAGCCCCGGGGCGCGGCGGCTGCGCGCCCGGCTGGCCGCCCATTACGCCGCCCCGGCCGAGGCGGCGGGGCGCGGGGGCGACGCCCGGGCGCTCTATCGCTACTACACATGGCGCGGCCGCCACGGGCAGCGCCACGGCATCCGCATCTGGGCGGCGGGCCGCGACATCGGCGAGGGGCGGAACATCCATCTGGTGCTGTGCAAGGCCTGGCATGTCGGCCGGCGCCTCGCGCATGGCCAGCGCCCGCTCATGCCCTCCTTCGGCTATATCTTCGACGAGGAGGAAGCCGGCCTGCCGCCGCTGGGCGGGCTCTCGCGGCCGCTGGCAAAGCGCAAGCGCCATCGCCGCGCCTTCCTCAACGTGCTGTGCCGGACGCTCGGGACCGACCGGCTGATGTTCTGCCTCGATCCGGGCGATCTCGACATCATCGCCGATCTCGCCCGCGACCCCTGCCGGCTGCGCCTGCTGGATGTCGCCATCCCGATCGACGACGCCTTCCTTGCCGGCCACGGCGCCAGGCTGGGGCTGATCGCCCCCGGCACCCCCGAGACACACCGGCGCGAGGTGATCGCGACGCTGCACCGGCAGCTGGCCGAGGAACGCCGGGCGCTGGAGCGGATGAAGCTCGATCACGTCCACCGGATCGCCCCGGGGATGCCGCACGGGCGCATGGCCGGCGAGATCGCGGCCTTTCTGGACGCGACGCCCGAGCAGGTCCGCGACGCGATTGACCTTGAAACGCTGTTCGACTGACTGGAGGCCCGATGACCTATTCCTATGACCCCGGCAATGTGTTTGCCCGCATCCTGCGCGGCGAGATCCCCAGCCGCACGGTTCTGGAGACCGACCACAGCCTCGCCTTCCATGACATCGCCCCGCAGGCGCCATGCCATGTGCTGGTGATCCCGAAGGGCGCCTATGTGAATGCCGACCATTTTGCCGCCGAGGCCAGCGCCGAGGAGATCGTCGACTTCACCCGCGCCATCGGCGCGGTCTGCCGCGCGCTGGGGGTGGCGCCCGGAGAGGGCGGCGACGGCTACCGGCTGATCGCCAATTCGGGCCGCGACGCGGTGCAGGAGGTGCCGCATTATCACGTCCACATCCTCGGCGGCCGGCCGCTCAGCCGCATGCTGCCGCCGATGGGGGGCTGAGCCGTGGCGATGCCGCTGGCCATCGCGGGCGTGTCGGGGCGGATGGGGCGCATGCTGCTCGCCGCGGTCGAGGAGAATCCGGCCGTCACCCTGGCCGGGGCCACCGAGCGCCCGGGCCATGACTGGATCGGGCGCGATCTGGGCGAATGCCTGGGCGGGGCGCCGCGCGGGATCATCGTGCGCGACGATCCCGCCGAGGTGATGACGGCGGCGCGCGGGCTCTTGGACTTCACCGCGCCCGAGGCGACGCTGGCCAATGCCCGCATCTGCGCCCAGGCCCGCGCGGTGCATGTGATCGGGACCACCGGCTTCGACGATGACCAGCTGGCCAGGCTGCGCCCCGCCGCACGCCATGCGGTGCTGATCCGCGCGGGGAACATGAGCCTCGGCGTCAACATCCTCGTCACCCTGACCCGCCGCCTGGCCGAGGCGCTGGACGAGGATTTCGACATCGAGATCGTCGAGATGCATCACCGCATGAAGGTCGATGCCCCCTCGGGCACCGCGCTGATGCTGGCCGAGGCTGCCGCGGCCGGCCGCGGCCGGCCGCTGTCCGAACTGGCCGAACGCGGCCGCGACGGACATACCGGCCCGCGGCGGCGGGGCAGCATCGGCCTCGCCGCGCTGCGCGGCGGCGATGTGGTGGGCGAGCACGAGGTGATCTTCGCCGGCGCCGGCGAGCGGGTGGTGCTGCGCCATGTCGCCACCGACCGGATGATCTTCGCCCGCGGCGCGGTCAGGGCCGCGATCTGGGGCGAGGGACGCCCCCCCGGCGAATACGACATGATCGACGTGCTGGGGCTGCGCTGACCCCGCGGCGGGGGCCCGGCCCCCGCCCGGGCGGGGCGGCGCCTCAGCCGGCCGGGCGCGCCGGGCCCCTCATCCGCTCGGTGCGCAAGGCGCGCAGGTCCAGGCTCTCGTCCTTCAGCCCGTAGCGGCGCAGATGGCTGATCAGGGCGCGCTCGGCGCGCGCCTCCTCCTCATGCACGCAATAGGCCAGCGCAAAGACGACATAGGCGCTGAAATAGCCGATCAGCAGGATCAGCCCCATCGCGCCGAACCCGATCGAGGGCAGGATCTCGATCTGGTTGGCAATGCCCCACAGCGCGCCCAGGCCGGCGCCGCCGGCCAGTAGCGCGACCAGCGCCCCGTTCACGGCGATTGCGGCGATAATGTGCCAGAACTTCGCCCCCGGCGCATGCACCGGCAGATGCCCCGGCGGGTTGGCCGAGGCATTCGCCGCGCCGGCCGCGATCGACACCCCGAACAGGCACAGGATCACCGGATAGACCCAGGGCATGATGGTCAGCAGGTTGACCATCACCGCCCCGTCCAGCGGCAGCCTCGCCTCGAACAGTGAGATCAGCCCGGCCATCTCGGGAATCCGCCGCGGGTCGAAGGGGCCGGGCAGTTCCAGCCCGGCGCCCAGCCCGTAATGCAGCCCCAGCGCCGCCAGCGCCGCGACGACCGCCGCCGCGGCCAGCGGCAGCAGCGTGTCCAGCGTCGCGTGGCGCAGCACCGCCTTGACCAGATTCACGAAGTCGGTCTCTCCGGTCACGCCCCACGATCGCATGACCGCGCGCATCGCGCTGACATTCAGCAGCGCCACGCCGAGGAAGAAGACCGGCACGAACATCAGCATCGTCAGCGGCTCGCGCTCGCGCGTGGCGTAATAGGTGCCGATGGCCAGCGGAATCGAGATCGGCACCGTCCCGACGACGGCGATCATCAGGAACTGCCAGCTGCGCAGCACGAATGCGTGGATACCCATCCTGACCCCCCGCGGGAGGACCCGTTCGACCGACAAGGGGGGCGTGACGCCCCGCGGGCATGTCTTGCCCGCGCTTTGCGTCGGAAATTCGGCCGCCGCGTGGCGAAGCTGCGCCGCCGGTCAGCCGGCGCGTGCGGGGCACAGCCGCGCCAGGGCCTGGGCATATTCGCGCGCCAGCCGGTCCACCAGATCGGCGGCGGGGCGCACCGCATCGACCGCGCCGATTCCCTGCCCGCAGCCCCAGATGTCGCGCCAGGCCTTCACCGTGCCCGAGCCGAAATTCATCTTCGACGGATCGCTCTGCGGCAGGTTGTCGGGATCGAGCCCCGCATTCTCGATCGACCGGCGCAGGTAATTGCCGTGCACGCCGGTGAACAGGTTGGTGTAGACGATGTCCTCGGCACCGCCCTCGACCACCGCCTGCTTGTAGGCGTCGCTGGCGCGGGCCTCGCGGGTGGCGATGAAGGGCGAGCCGACATAGGCCAGATCGGCCCCCATCGCCTGGGCGGCCAGGACCGCGCCGCCGGTGGCGATCGATCCCGACAGCAGCAGGGGCCCGTCGAACCACTGCCGGATCTCCTGGATGAAGGCGAAGGGCGACAGCCGCCCGGCATGCCCCCCCGCGCCCCAGGCCACGGCGATCAGCCCGTCGGCGCCCTTCTCGATCGCCTTGCGGGCGAAGGCGTTGTTGATCACGTCATGCAGGGTGATGCCGCCATAGGAATGGGCGGCCTCGTTGACTTCCTCGCGCGCGCCGAGGCTGGTGATGATGATCGGCACGCGGAACTTCACGCAGGCCTCCATGTCGTGCATCAGCCGGTCATTGGACCGGTGCACGATCTGGTTCACCGCGAAGGGCGCGGCGGGCCGGTCGGGATTGGCCTGGTTGTGGCGGTCCAGCTCCTCGGTGATGCGGGCAAGCCAGCGGGGCAGCTCCTCGGCCGGACGCGCATTCAGCGCCGGAAAGCTGCCGACGATGCCGGCCTTGCACTGGGCGATCACCAGATCGGGATTGGAGATGATGAACATCGGGGCTGCGACCACCGGGATGCGCAGGCCCGAAAGGATGGGCGGCAGGGCCATGGGTTCACTCCGTTCCCGCCGCGGCACCGCCGCAGTCGATCTGCACCTTGCCGCCCCGGCCATAGACCGCGGGCAGTTGTTCCATCGCCTCGGTCAGCGGAACCACCGCGGCGACATCGGTGCGCCAGCGGCCGTCGGCAAAGCGGGCCTGGACCTCGGCGATCGCGGCCTCGACGCGCGCGCGGGGGGTCTCGCGCATCCATCCGGTCAGCCAGAACCCCTCGACCCGCTTGCCCAGGAAGATGAACTGCCCGGGCTCGGTCAGCCGGGGGGGCTCGGTGGCCAGCCGGCCATAGATCACCCAGCGCGCGCCGCGGCCCATTGCGAAGAACAGGTCGGCCGAGACCTGATCTGCGACGGCATCGAGCAGGATGCGCGGGCCCAGCCGGCCGAGCACGTCGCGCGCCTGCCGGGCCATGTCGGGCGCCGTGCTCACCAGCACCTCGGCCGCGCCATGGGCGCGCAGCATCTCGGCCTGTTCGGCCCGGCGCACCACGGCGATCGGCCGGATCCCGCCGTCGCGGCCCAGCGCCATCAGGAACTTGCCCAGCTGCGAGGCGGCGGCGGTGGCGATGAAGCTGTCCGCGCCGTCCTGGCGCACCAGATCGAACATCGCCACCGCGGTCATCGGATTGACCAGCAGCCCGGCCGCGTCGGCGTCGCCGACATCCGGGCGCAGCGGGATCAGCGTGGCGACATCGGTCAGGGCATATTCCGCCCAGGTGCCGGAATGCGTCGCGAAGAAGCTGACCCGGCGGCCGATCAGCGGGGTGTCGCCCGCGACCACGGTGCCCACGCCCTCGAATCCCGCCGGAACCCCCTTCACCCGGGGCTGGCCATAGGCGCCCTTGATGAAGGCCACGTCCGAGGGGTTGACCGAGGCCCGGTGCACCCTGATCAGCGCCTGTCCCGGGCCCGGGCGGGGCAGCGCGATCTCCTCCAGCGCGACATGGGGCGCGAGGCTGGGAAGGCTCTGATCCTGCCGGCTGTCGGCATGGCCCGATTCGGTGACCACCAGCGCCTTCATCCTGTCGGGCAACGCCATCGGCCGTCCTCCGCGTGCTGCAGGGGGCACGAGCCCCTTTTCCCCGGCGGCCATTCAAGCCATTCTCGGCCGGGGCAAGTCAAGCGACGGCGCCGGGTGACGCTGCGTCGGCCGCAGGGGGGAAATCCATGGAGATTCTCGGGGAACTCTTCGGACTGTCGGGAAAGGTGGCGCTGATCACCGGCGGGGCCACCGGCATCGGCCGCATGGCGGCCGAGGGGCTGGTGCGCGCGGGCGCGCGGGTGATGATCTGTTCGCGCAAGGGCGATGCCTGCGCCGCGGCCGCGGCGGAACTGTCGGCGATCGGCCCCGGCTCGGCGGAAGGCTTCACGGCCGATGTGTCCGACGAGGCGGCGCTGGCCGCGCTGGTCGCCGCGGTGCGCGAGCGGACCGACCGGCTGCACATCCTGTTGAACAATGCCGGGATCAGCTGGGGCGAGCCCTACGAGCGCTTTCCCCACGCCCAGTGGGCGCAGGTGATGGGGGTCAATGTCGCGGCCCCCTTCACGCTGACCCGTGACCTGACCCCGCTGCTGGAGGCGGCGGCCAGCCCCGACGACCCGGCGCGGGTGGTCAATGTCGGCTCGGTGATGGGATCGGTGCCGCTGGCCGAGGGCGCCTATTCCTATGCCGTCTCCAAGGCCGCCGTGCACCATCTGACGCGGATCCTGGCGCATGAGCTTGCCGGGCGCCGGATCACCGTGAACGCCATCGCGCCGGGGCCGTTCCCGTCACGCATGACCCGCTTCGCCATCGGCAGCGCCGAGGGGCAGGAGCGGGTCGGCCGCAACGTGCCGCTGGGCCGGGTGGGCCGGCCCGCGGACATCGCCGCCGCGATGCTGTATCTGTGCGGGCGCGGGGGCGCCTATGTCACCGGGGCGGTGCTGCCGTTGGATGGCGGGATGCATGTCGAGGGCCCGCGCAACCTGTTTGCCGAGGCGCAGGCATGAGCCGCTTTGCCGGGCAGTCCGTGCTGATCACCGGGGCCGCGCGCGGTTTCGGCGAGCTGGCCGCCGAACGCTTCGCCGCCGAGGGGGCGGGGCTGGTGCTGTCGGACCGCGACGCGGCGGGGCTCGACATGGTGGCCGCCCGTCTGGTCCGGGCCGGGCATGACGTGGTCTTCGAACCCGGCGACGTGGCCGAGCCGGAGCTGTCGCGGCGCCTGGTCGCCCTTGCCGTCACCCGGTTCGGGCGGCTCGACGTGGCGGTGAACAATGCCGGCATCGTCAACCGGCCCGCACGCATCCCCGACATCGCCGAGGATGTGGCGCGCCGGGTGGTCGAGGTGGATCTGCTGGGGGTGTTCTGGGCGCTTCAGGCCCAGCTGGCGCAGATGGAGGCGCAGTTCCGCGAGGGCGGGCGCGGCGGCGCGATCGTCAATCTCGCCTCGGTGGCCGGGCTGGTCGGGGCGCCGACGCTGTCGATCTATGCCGCGGCCAAGCACGGCGTGGTGGGGCTGACACGCAGCGCGGCGATCGAATACGCCCGCCGCGGGGTGCGGGTGAACGCGATCTGCCCCAGCTTCGCCCGCACCGCGATGGTGGGCGACACGCTGCGCGACGCCCCGGACCGCGACCGGGCCGAGGCCGATCTGGTGCGCGGCGTGCCGATGCGCCGGCTGGCCGAGCCCGAGGAGGTGGTGCAGGCGATCCTGTGGGCCGCCGATCCCGCCAACAGCTTCATGACCGGGCAGGCCATCGCGCTCGATGGCGGGATCACCGCCTACTGAGCGGGGGCCGGCCGGGCGGTCAGCGCCGCGGGGTCGATCAGCCAGCGGGTCTCGCCGCTGGGGCAGCAGCGCGGATCGCCCTCCTTGGGCGTGGTGGTGGTCACGAGGATGCCGTCGGGGCGGAATTCGGCATCGCGGGGATCGGCGCCGAAGATTCCGCCGATCAGCCCGGCGCGCAGCCATGTCCCGCCCTGCATCCGGTAGAGCGCCACGGTCAGCGTCATCGCATTGCCGCCCTCGGCCGGGGCATAGACGAAGGCCAGCGCCTCGGGCCGGGCGGGATCGGGATTCTCGAACCAGTAGGCGCTGTCGATGCCATCGCCGAAATCGCGCTGAAGCGCCAGCTCGACCGGATCGCCGCCCGGCGCGGGGGCGGCGGGCGCCGCCTCGGGCGGGGTCGCGG